>JBCCSW010000040.1:0-16521 GCA_039199465.1 Pseudomonadota bacterium | reverse complement strand
GCGCCGGGCACGCGCAGGCCAAGCGAGCGGAGGCGACCGAGCAGGACGACCTCAATCAGCGTCAGCGATGACGTCGCGCTGGTGTCCTGCGGCATGTAGGCGACCCGCTCGCGCAGAAGGCCGCGGCTTGCCTGCTCGCCCGACAGCGACAGGGCGCCATCGGCCGGCAACAGGCCAGCCAGAGCGCGGAGCAGCGTCGACTTGCCCGCGCCGTTCGGCCCGATCAGCGCCGTCACCTGACCGGGTCCGAGCGTCAGCGCGGCGTCCTCGACGATGACGCTGCGGCCGAGGCGGACCGTCAGATCGCGCGCGATCAGGCTCACCAATGCCGCCTCCGCCCGCGCAGGATCAGACCGAACAGGAAGGGCACGCCGATCACCGCGGTGACGATGCCGATCGGCACGATGCTGCCGGGAGAGATCAGCTTCGACAGGACCGAGGCGCCGGCCATCACGATGGCGCCCGCGACCGCGGCCATGGGCATCAGGAAGCGCTGATCATCGCCGACCAGACCGCGCGCCAGATGCGGTGCCACCAACCCGACGAAGCCGATCGTACCGACGAAGGCGACGGCACCCGAGGTCAGCAGCGCGACGACGACGAAGGTCTTGATGCGCAGTCGACGGACATCGACGCCCAGCGCCGCCGCACGGTGATCGCCAAGGCGGAGCGCCGTCAGCCGCCAAAGATCAGGCAGCAGTACCGCAAAGCAGAGCGCCGTGATCGCCGCGGTGATCGGCAGGTTCGCCCATGACGCCTTGAGCAGCGAGCCGAACAGCCAGAACACGATGGCCTGCAGCACCTCGGGCGCGGCGAGGTACTGAACCAAGGACTGCAGCGACTGGAACAGGAACAGCGTGGCGATGCCCGCCAGCACCATCACCTCGGCCGACATGCCGCGCATCGACGCGAAGCCGTAGACCAGCGCCGCCGCGGTGGCCGAGGCCGCGAAGGCCGCCAAAGGCACGGTCAGCCAAGGCAACAGCGGCAGCGTGACGCCGGTCAGGATGACGATTGCCGCGCCGAAGCCTGCAGCCGCCGAAAAGCCCAGCGTGTAGGGGCTGGCCAGCGGATTGCCGAGGATCGTCTGCATCGCGGCCCCGGCGACGCCGAGCGCCGCACCGACCAGCGCCGCCATCAGCGTCATCGGCAGGCGGATCTGCCAGACGATGACCGCCGTCGTCGGATCGGCCGCACCAGGGTCGAACAACGTGCTGAGCACCGTGCCGAGACCGAGGAAGGCCGGCCCGGTCAGGATGTCCGCGACCAGACAGGCCAGCAGAATGGCGCCGCCACCGCTGAGGCAGGCGACGCGCTGGACGGTGAGGCGGCGGAAGGCGGGGGTGGCGGGCACCACCCCCTCGACCCCGCTCATGGCAGCTGGGTCATGTAGGTACCGCTGAAGCGGATCGGCATGTAATCGGCGAAGAACGCGTCCAGATTGGCCTGCGGGTCGATATCGGCGAAGGCCTCGGGATGCAGGGTCTTGGCGATGTATTGCAGGAAGGCGAAGTCATAGAGCGTGCGCGCGCCGCCGTGATAGACGCCATGGATCTCACCCGCCTCGACCGCGGCGAGGTCCGACCAGCCAGGCCGGCCGAGATAGGGCATCATCAGCGCATGCGTTGTCGCCGGCTCGACGCCCGGGCCCATCAGCACCGCCTTGTCGCGCCCGACCCAGCCGCTGCCGGCCAGGAACACGACCGACGGATCCTGCGCCAGCACGTATTCGGGGCTGAGCGGCCCCCATCTGGCGACCTGATCCTTCGCGATGTTGCGCCCCCCCGCGGTCTCGACCAGGCGGCCCCACATCGTGTCGCCATAGGAGTTGTCGATCTCGCCGCCGCCCTTTCGGCCAAGCTCGACATAGACCTTCGGCCGGTCCTCGATCGCGGCAACACGCGCTTCGACCTCGGCCACGGCAGCGGCGTATTGATCGGCAAGCGCCTCGGCCCGCTCGGTCTCGCCGAGGATGGCGCCGAGCGCCAGTGTCGAGGTGACGTGCTTCTCGACCTCCTGCGCGTTGTAGTCGAGCACGACGACAGGGATGCCCGCATCCTCCAGCCGGTCGACGCCGTCGCCCAGCGTGCTGTGCTGCCAGGCGGCGAGGATGGCCACGTCGGGGCGCGAGGCGACGGCGACTTCCAGCGAGAAGGTGCCGGCATCGACCTCGCCCACATCGGTCAGCTCGGCGATGCGCGGCACGGCGGCGCTGTAGGCCTGCCACTGCAGGTTGCGCCACCCCTCCCAAGCCTCGCGGCTGATGGCGACGACGTTGTCATAGGCGTCGGGGCCACCGACGGCGAAGAAATCCTCGAAATAGAAGCCGAGGAGGATGCGCTCCGGCCGCTCCTCAAGCGTCACCTCACGGCCGAGGGTGTCGGTGACGGTGATCGGGTCGGCCGCAGCGGGCGCGGAGAGCGTGAGGGCCAGCGCCATGCCGGCGAGGCCGCGGAGAAAGCGGTTCATGTCGGGTGTCCTTCGGTCTGAGATGCTGGGACGCCGCGCGCGGATGCGCCGGCGGTCAGACGTCTCAGGCCGGGGGCGCGCGGCTTTCGAAGGCATCGGCCGGCTGGTGGCCGGGCACGCCGACGATGGCGGCGACGAGGCGAGCGCCGGCGCCAACCGGCGCGTCGGCCGGTCGGAACAGACCACCTGGTGCGGCGAGGTCGACGCTGCCGAAGGCGATGCACCAGGCACAGTCGGCATGGGCGCCCGTGTCGGC
Organism: Pseudomonadota bacterium; assembly: GCA_039199465.1. GTDB lineage: Bacteria > Pseudomonadota > Alphaproteobacteria > Rhodobacterales > Rhodobacteraceae > Thermohalobaculum. Next base: position 13,796 of record JBCCSW010000040.1, on the reverse strand, counting down.
TGGCACGTCCTCTGGCTCGTCGTCAGGCGCGCCCTCCTCCGGCTCGACCAGATCGACAGCCGCGATCTCGATCGGGCCGTTCGCGGCGCAGATGACGATGGTGCCGAGATCCCAGGGCGCGTTGTCGGTGGCCTGCACTGGGCTCGGCATAACCACCATGCCGGCCGCCATGAGCGACTGCACCCCGAGCCATGCGAGCAGGGGAAGGAGCGACCAGCAGCGATGGCGGCGAAGCTGCGTCATGCCCGTCCGTTCGGATCTCTGAGGACGGTGTGACCGGGTCTCTTCGCAAAGGCAACGGCGTTTGACACCTGAACGGGTGCGAAACCTGGCGGACGACAACCTGAGCGGGCAACCAGCGCGCCGCCGGCCGGTCGGTCGCGTCGTCAGGCGAGTTAGACGGGGTCTCCTCAGGCCGCAGCGCTCTGCCGATAGCGCACGCCGAACAGGGTCGCGATCAGCAGCAGGCCCGCGATATCGGTGCGCCAGTCGCCCGCGATCATCAGCAGCGCCGCCAACAGCAGGATGAGGCGCACGACCGGCCCCGCAGGCCCGGCGAACCACCCCTGCACGGCAGCGGCCAGCAGGTAGACGCCGACCAGCGCCGTGCAGGCATTGCGCAGGATCTCGTACCACGGCGCCTCGAACAGCAGGCCAGGGCTGTAGAAGAACATGAACGGCACCACGAAGGCCGCGAGCCCGACACGGAAGCTCGCGATCGAGGTGCGCATCGGCTCGGCTCCAGCGATCGCGGCGCCTGCATAGGCAGCCAGCGCGACGGGCGGCGTGATCGCCGAGACGACGGCGTAGTAGAAGACGAAAAAATGCGCGACGAGCGGGGTGATACCGATCTCGATCAGGCCCGGCGCCACGACCGAGGCCGCGACCGCATAGGCCGCCGTGGTCGGCATCCCCATGCCAAGCACGATGGCAATCAGCATCGCGAAGATCAGTGCCAGCAGCGTGCTCGCCTGCGCCAGATCGAACAGCAGCGCCGAGAACCGCGCGCCCACACCGGTGATCGCGATCACGCCAACGATGATCCCGGCGCAGGCGCAGACGATCACGATCTGGATCGACAGCCGCGTTCCCTCGGCCAATGCCGCCACGATGCGGCGCGGCCCCATGGCATCGGGCGTCAGCCAGCTCACGACCACGGCCGCCGAGATCGACAGCGTGCCCGCGCGGATCACCGAATAGCCCATGAACAGCGCACCGATCAGGATCAGGATCGGCACGAACAGATAGACCTGACGCAGCAGGCGCATACCGTCGGGAAGCTCGCTGCTCGGCACGCCGGCGAGGCCGAGCCGCCGCGCCTCGCAATCCACCATGAAATAGACCGAGGCGAAGTAGAGGAGCGCCGGGATCAGCGCTGCGACCACCAGTTCGGTGTAGGGGATGCCGGTGATCTCGGCCATGATGAAGGCGCCGGCGCCCATCACCGGCGGCATGATCTGACCGCCGGTCGAGGCCGCAGCCTCGATCGCGCCGGCCGATTTCGGCGTGTAGCCGACGCGTTTCATCAGCGGAATGGTCAGCGCGCCGGTCGAGACGACATTGCCGGCCGAGGTGCCGTTCAGCATGCCCATCAGGCCCGACGCGAAGACCGAGACCTTGGCCGGCCCGCCCCGCGCGCGCCCGGCGACCGCGAAGGCGCAGTCGACGAAATAGTCGCCAACCTTGGAAACGGTCAGGAACGCCGCGAACACGATGAACAGCACGATATAGGTGGACGACACCGCCGTCGTCGGCCCCAACACGCCGTTGTCGGTGTAGATGTACGAGAAGAAGCGATAGGCGTCGTAGCCGCGATGCTCGAGGAACCCGGGCAGCCAGGGGCCGAGAAAGGCATAGGCGATGAAGATGCCGGCGATCACGACCAGCGCGAGGCCCGCGACCCGCCGCGTCAGCTCCAGGATAAGTGCCACCAGCACGATGGCAGCATAGGCATTGTTCGGGTCGGCGAAGGGCGTGCCCGCGCGCAGACGCAGATTGAGCGCGTCTAGGCTGAGCAGAATGAACCCAGTCGCCACCGCGGTCGCGCCGATCAGGGCCCAGTCGGCGATGGCTACGCGCTCGGCGCCCGGCGGCGCGATCCAGCGCGCCACCAGCGCGAGGGCCGTGCCGGCGAGCAGCGCCCAGCCAAAGGTCGTCATGGGCCACGGCATCGCGTCGGGCGCGAGCGCCATCAACACGACGAGCGCCACGCCCGCGATCAGCACCGCTGCGGCCGCGATCAGACCCAATCCCATGCCGAGCGTGCTCGCGCCAGGGCGCGCCGGTGAGTGCTCGTCGGTGTTGCCGGTCTCCGACAGGGCCAGGCCCAGGAAACCGAGCGACAGGAACCCCGCGATGTGCAGGATGCGATAGGTCCAGGTCTCGAGCGGCGAGATCGTCAGCGTGTAGAGATGCCAGGCCGCGAAGGCGGCGCAGAGCCCGCCCAGGATCCACTGCCAGATCTCGGCCCGAGACGCAGGCAACCAGCCGGCGACAGCCGCGCCGGCTCGGTCTGATTTCACGTCGGACAAGGGGGATCCCCTCCGTGCCTGGGCGTGGTTGTCGGGCCACTCGGCAGCGGCCCGACGCTCACGTCAAGGCTTATCAGCCGCGGAGGTCGTCCGGGATCGCGATCCCGTTCTCCTCGAACCAGCGCACGGCGCCCGGATGCCAGGGGATGATCGGGTTCTTGTCGGCATTCTCCGGCAGCGTCTCGGCCGCCGCCTTGTGCACGTCCATCATCTTGCCATGCTGGGTCATGACCGCATCCACCACCGCATAGACGAAGCCGTCGGGCAGATCGGCGTGGCCGATGGCGAAGTTCCACATCGACACGCTCATGTGGTCCTCGCCCATGGTCGGGTAGGTGTCCGACGGGATGCTGAAGGCCGAGACGGGCTGGGTCTCCAGCACCGTCGCCACGGCCTCCTCGGACATGCCGAAGAAGTTAACGTTGACCTGCGCCTCAACCTGGCTGAAGGCCGGGAACGGGATGCCGGCCGCCCAGGTGTAGACGTCGATCAGCCCGTCCTGCAGCTGGCCCGCCAGATCGGCCGCGCCGCCGTGGCGGATCTCGACGTCCTTGCCCAGCGCCTCGAGGATACGCGGCCAGTAAGTGCCGGGGGTACCACCGGCGGGCCCCACGCCCACGACGGCGCCGTCAGGGATGTCGTCAAGGCTCTCGATGCCCGAGCTCGACAGCGTCATGACGTGGAAGGCGGTCTTGTACATGGGGAACAGCGCGCGGATCTGATCATGCTTGAGGCCGGGGGCCAGCGCGCTCGTGCCCGCGATCGCGTCCGCTGCGGGACCCATTGTCACCATGGCCATGTCCAGGTCGCCCGCCTGCACCAGGGCCGCGTTCTGCACGGGGCCGCCTGTCACCTCGGCACCGCCCGGGATGCCGAGCGTCTCGGACACGAGGTTGGTCCAGCCCGACCCGTAGACGAAGTAAGTGCCGCCCTGGCTGGCCGTGCCGACCGAGAAGCTCTCGGGCCAGTCGCTCCGATCCTCGGCGCTGGCGGGGCCTTGGGTATAGACGAGGGCCGCCGCAAGGGCGACGACGACGGTGTTGAGAGATCGCGAACACTTCATGGTGATTTCCCTGCGATGATTGTTGTTGGGCCGATATAAGCCCTGTGGTGGACAGGACGTCGCGTGATGGATCACGTCGGTGTGAACCGACGGCCATTTTCGCGCCATTAGACGCGCTAAGCGAGCCATCGGCGCAGAAATGCTGTCATTTGTCGGTATCTCTGCAGCACTCCCTTGTTCGCCGATTGGCACGCGACGTTGGGCATAGAGCGGTCAACGGTCCTTGTCGCCCAGCAGGAAGCCCGCGGTGCAGGCGATCACGCTGTCGAGCAGCGCAGGCTCGCGGAGCGCGCCGAGATCGTGACCCGCATCTAGATCGAGGATGCGCGTCTCGGCCGATCTGCCGGCCTGCATCCGCGACGCCAGCGCCGCACCGTCCATTACCAGCGGATCGCGTCTGCCGGTGACGACGAGGACCGCCGCCGTCGTCGCCGCCGCATCGGCGATCGGGTCGGCCGCGACGATCTCGGCGAAGAAGCCCGGACGGAGCCGGGTTTCGGGCACGATGTCGGCTGACCCGTCGTCGTGGCGTCGGGCGCCCTGCAGGATCGTCTCGCGGCCGAAGATGACGGCATAGGTTGCCATCGGGTCCATCACCGGGTTCCAGAGCGCAAGCCTGTCGAACGGCCCGCCCCCGGATGGACCGCCCGATCCACCGCTCGCTGCGGCGCGCAGAGCCACCAGACCGCCCTGGCTGTAGCCCAGCACGCCGAGCGGCAGGTCTGCGGCATCCTTCACCTCGGCATACTCGGCCCGCAGCGCCGTCGCGGCACGGAGCGCGTCGCGTGCCTGGGTCGAGAACCGGGTATCCGCCCAATCGCCGTCGCTGCGGCCCGAGCCGATGAAGTCGATCCTGAGCGTCGCGACGCCACGCTCGGCCAGGGCGCGGGCGGTGCGCGCGAACATGCCCTCGCCGCCGGCGACGGGGATCTCGTTGCGCGCGCCGGTATAGCCGTGAAGCATCAGCGCCAGCGCCTCGGGTGCCGTATCGGCGGGGCCGGCGAGGGTGCCCGCGATCCGGCCGTCCGGCGTGTCGATGGCGATGATCCGTTCGGGCGCGGCCGCGTGGCGGATCGGCGCAGGCGCGCAGATCTCCACGGCCTCGGCCGCGACGGACCGCAAGGCGATCCCTGATGTCACGAGGACAGCCAGCAGGCCTGCCGCAGCGAGGCAAGCAGCGTGGACGCCCGACATCGACAGGCCCGCTTTGCGTCGCACGACATCGCCCCCTTGGCTTGCTTCGCTCCTCTCTCGATATGCGGCGGAGCGGCTGCGGGGAAACCGGGTCGGCTCAGTGCTTCTGATGCGGGTTCCCCGGTCGCGCACCGGCATGCGCGTGAGGGTGATCCTGGGTGGGTATCCGGCTTCTCGGCACGAAGGACCGGGTATTACCGATGCGAAAACTGTCGCCCCAAAACGCGCTGGGCGCTTTTTCCCGCACTGCAACCACCTACTTCCAAAGTGCGGGCGGGCAACGGCGTTCTGCGCCGGTCCGGCCGCAGTCAGGCGCGCGGCAGGGCCTCGCAATGCCTACGCCGCGCAGGACAGGAGAGACCAAGATGACCAGAGCACCGCAGACCCGCCGCGCCCTTATCTTGGCCGGCGCCGCCGCCGCCGGAGCCGCGTTGACCGCCGGCGCCTCAGGCCTCCTCGTCCCGGCCAAGGCCGCAGGCCTGGCACCAACGCCGACGATGCGCGGCGGCGCCAACAACTACCGCCCGGGCGCGGCGCTGACCGACCGGATCGGCGGCGGCGGTTTCCTGATGACCGGCACCGTGCGCCGTGCGGGCGACGGCGCACCTCTCCCGGGCGTCCGCGTCCAGATCTGGGCCCACACGACCGAGGGGCACGAGCGCGACCCCGAGAGCCACGGCGCGACGCTGACCGACGCGAATGGCCGCTTCCAGATGGACATGCCGCAGATCGTCCCGGCCTTCGGTCAACCGCACGGCCACCTCGCCTACGATGCCGACTATGACGACAACGGGTTCGAGACGGTGTTCCTGCGCCCGATCATGCCCAGCTCGCGCGACACGACGCTGAGCGCGCATTTCGTGCTGAAGCCGGCCTGAGCACCATGGCGCCGGCCCGCGCGGTGCTGATCTGGGCGGCTGTCTCGGTCGCCCTGGTCGTGCCGGTCGCCATCGCCGCCACCAGCCCGCAGCTGGCCTGGCGCGAGCCGGTCTACATCGCGGCCGGTTTCGCAGGGGTTGTATCGCTCGGCCTGTTGCTTCTGCAGCCGCTGCTCGCCGCGGGCTCTCTGCCCGGTCTGCCGGTCAGGCGGGGGCGCAAGCTGCATTTTTGGGTAGGCATCGCGCTGGTCACCGCCGTCGTGATCCATGTCGGCGGGCTCTGGATCACCAGCCCGCCTGACGTGGTCGACGCGCTTCTGTTCCGCTCGCCGACGCCGTTCTCGGTCTGGGGCGTCATCGCCATGTGGGCGGTCTTCGTGGCTGCCGTCCTGGCTGCGTTCCGCCGGCGACTGCGGATCAGGCCGCAGCGTTGGCGCCTCTACCATATCGCGCTGGCCTCAATCATCGTCGTCGGCACCGTCGTGCACGCCATGCTGATCGAGGGCACGATGGGCACGCTGTCAAAGGCAGCGCTCTGCGCGCTGGTGCTGGCTGCGGCGGCGAAGATCATCCTGGATCTGCGATCGACGATCCTGCCGGCGCGCCGGAAGGCGTGAGCAGGGGCGCACCGGCGCTTGGGCGCTCGACATGCGCGAGCGGCCCGCTCGGCGAGGCCGCAAGGCCCAGCTCGTCGAGCACCGCGTAGAAGGCCGGCACGACCAACAGGATCAACAGTGTCGTCGCAGTCAGGCCGAAGGCGATCGAGGTGACCATCGGGATAAGCGGCTGCGCCTGCAGGCTGGTCTCGAACAGCAGGGGCGCCACGCCGACGACGGTGGTCAGCGAGGTCATCAGGATCGCCCTGAACCGCGCCTCGGCCGCCATCGGCGCGGCCTCGGCCACGCTGTAGCCCTCGGCGCGCTTCTGTTTGATCACATGCACCAACAGGATCGAGTCGTTCACGACGATCCCGGCTAGCGAGGCGAAGCCCAGCATGCTGGGCAGCGACATCTCGATTCCCATCGCCAGATGCCCCGCCACGGCACCGATCAGCGCGAAGGGGATGATCGCCATCACCACCATCGGCTCGGCATAGCTGCGAAGCTGGATGCTGAGCACGATGAACACCAGCAGGACACCGATCGCCAGCCCGACGGCCATCGAGGCTGTGGTCTCCTCCGCCGCCTCGCTCGCGCCCTTGATACGCACGACGAGGGCCGGATGGCGCGCCTGCAACTCGGGCAGGAAGCGGGCAAGGGTGTCGCGCACGATCTCGTCTGCATTGCCGATGGCGGTGTCGACATCGCCGGTCACCGTGACCGTCGGCCGCCCATCGATGCGGCGCAGCACGGCCTGGCCGCGTCCTTCCTTGATTTCGGCCACGGCCTCCAGCGGCACGCGGGCGCCCGCGGGGGTCTTGATCGAGAAGCCCTCCAGATCGCCCAGGGTCTCGCGGTCGGCGCCGCTTAGCTTGAGTTCGATCCGCCAGGTCTCGCCCTCGGCCTCGATCACGTCCGCCTTGGCGCCCTCGAAACCCGCGCGCAGCTGATCGGCCACGGCACGGGCGTCGAGGTCCAGCGTGCCGGCACCGTCGCGCAGCGTCACCCGCCGCTCTGGCCGACCCGGGGCGAGGTCGTCGGCGATGTTCTGCGTGCCGGCATAGCGCGACAGCCACGCGCGCAGTGCAGCCGACGCCTGCTGCAGCGTGGCAAGGTCGTCATGGGCGAGGCGGATCTCGATCGCGCGCCCGGCGGGCCCGGTCACGCTCTCCAACAGGCTGAGCCGGTGAACCGCCGGCAAGGCGGGCAACTTGGCCCGCCAGGCGGCGAGCACCTCATCCAGGCTGACGCCCCGGGTCTCGGTCCCCAACAGATCGACGCGCGCGGTGGCGAGATGGGCGCCCGTGCCGCCGATATCGGCGTTCTCACCGAACGTGACGACCGTGTCGCGCAACAGCCCCTCGCCGTCCGGGTTGAGCGGCGCGAAGGTGGCGTCGACCCGGTCCAGGGCGGCCAGCACCTGCGTCATCGCCGCCTCCGTCTGCTCGATCGACGACCCGGCGGGCAGGGCCAGCCGCGCCTCCACCTGATCGCCGTCCAGCGCAGGGAACGCTTCGAACTTGAGCGCACCGCCCAGCACGGCGGCCATGGCCGCCAGGAAGGCCATCAGCGTGATGCCGAGCGTCAGCCAGCGCCACGCCACCGCGGCGCTCGCCACGGGGCCCACCACCGTCTGGCGCACCGCCTCCAGCCAGCGCCCGGCGCGGCGCGGCGGATCGGGCCGAGCGGGCGCGCCATGCGACAGGTGTGCCGGCAGGATCAGGAACGCCTCGACCAGCGACACCACGAGCACGAGCAGCATGACGGCCGGCACAACGCGCAGCAGCTCGCCCAGGTCCCCTTGCAGGAAAGACAGCGCACCGAACACCACTGACGTTGTCGCGAAGGAGGCGATGACGCCCGGCGCCACCTGGCGCGCGCCGGTGACCGCCGCCTCGATCGGCGGCAGGCCTGCGGCGCGCTGCGTCTCGATGTTCTCGGCGATGACGATGGCGTCGTCCATCAGGATGCCGATGACGATCAACAGCGCCACCAGCGTCAGCATGTTGATCGAATAGCCGAGCGCGACCATCGCCCCGAGCGCGCCGAGGAAGGCAACGGGCAGGCCCGCGGCGATCCAGAATGCCTGGCGCAGGCCGAGGAACAGCCACATCACAGCGAACACGAGCGCGAGGCCCTGCGCGCTGTTCTTGGCCAGCATCGTCAGGCGGTCATCCAGCACGCTGGCCGTCTCGCCCGTGATCGAGAGCGTCACACCCGGCGGCAGCCGCGCGTCCTCATGGTCCAGGAAAGCGCGCAGCGCTTCCATGACGCGCAGGGTGTCGTCGGTCTCGGCCTTCGTGACCCGCAGGATCGCGGCGGGCCGGCCGTTCAGCTCGGCGGCGACCTCGCGGTCCTCGACCGTCTCGACGATGCGCGCGATGTCTGCGAGGCGTACCGTGCCGCCCTCGGCGCTCGAGGCGACGACCATGTCGCCGAGGCCGTCGACGGCGCGCCGCTGGTCGGCGAAGCGGAGCAGGCTGGTGCCGCCATCCGACACCAGCTCCCCAAGCGGCAGGTCGAGGTTCTGGCGCCCGACCGCGGCGGCGATCTCCTCCAGACTGAGGCCGAGGGCGCGCGCCGCCGTCTCATCCACCTCGATGCGGATCTCGGGCTCGGCGAAACCGGCGACCTCGACGGCGGGAATGCCGCCCCAGCGCAGCATGCGCGTCTTCAAATCCTCGGCCAGGGCCTTCAGTTCGGTCAGCGCGTGATCGCCGTCGGCCGTCACCGCGACGACGGCGACGATGTCGGTCAGGCCCAGCTGGCGGATCACCGGCGCCTCGGCCGTCTCTGGCAGGTCGTCGATGGCGCCGATCTCGGTCTCGATATCGGCGGTGAAGCGGGTGAAGTCTGCACCCTGGCGCATTTCGGCCACCGCGACGGCGCGGTTCTCAAAGGCGTTGCAGCGCACCTCGTCGAGATGGCGCAGGCCGTCGAGCGCGTCCTCGACCCGGGCGCAGAGCGCGCGCGCGACCTCATCGGCGGTCGCGCCGGGATAGGCGATGCTCACTTCGACCTCGCGCGGGTCGACGCGCGGAAAGGTCTCGCGCAGCAGATGCGGCATGGCCGCGAGCCCGACCACGATCATCAGCGCCATAACCAGGTTGGCGGCGGTCGGATGGGCGGTGAAGTAGCGGATCACAGGGCACCCCCATGCGCGGCGGCGGTCAGCCGCGCCTCGGCCGCAAGATCGGGTTGAGCGTCGAGCAGGAGGCCCTGCAGCGCCGGCGAGGGATCGCTGGTGACGATGCGACTGCCGGCGGGCAGCGCACCGGGCGCGAGGACGGCGATATCGTCGACGGTGAACACCGGATCGACGGCGGCATAGGCCAGCCGGTCCTCGGCATCGGCCAGCATGACCCGCCCGTCACGGATCGCCGCGCGCGGCAGCAGGATAACGCCCGATACCGGCGGCGCCGTCAGTGCGACGCGCACGAACATGCCCTTGATCAGCGGCGGGCGCGTGTCGCCCGGCTCGCGGGCATAGGGCTCCGAGACGCGGACGATCACGCCGATCGAGCGTGTCTCGGCATCCACCGCATCCGAGATGCGCACGACCTCGGCCGGCCAGAGCGCTGCGTCACGGCCCTCGGTCCCGGCCCCAATGCCGGTGCCCGTCCCAATGCCAGCAAGCGCAACTTGCGCCGAGAGACGGCGCGCACCCTCCAGGCGTACCGCGCGAACCGAGACCGCGCCGTCGTCAGCGGCTGGGACGGGGCGGAGCGTGGTGGGCGCCTCGGACAAAAGCGGCGGCGCCGACGCGCCTCCGGTTTCGGCGAGGGCCGTGGAGGCGAGGCGTGCGAGCGCCGCCATCCGACCCTGCGGGACCTGAACGTCGATCTCGGCCGCAGCGGCGCCGTCGAGCACGCCCATGGCGGTACCGGCGCTCACGAACTGGCTGATCTCGACATCGACGCTGGCGATGCGCGCATCGAAGGGCGCCCTAACCACCGTGCGCGCCAGGTCCAGCGCTGCCGCATCGCGCGCCGCCCGCGCCGCCCGCGCCGCCTGCTCCTGCGCCTCGACCTGCGCGGGCAACAGCGTCTGCGTGTTCTCAAGGTTCTGGATGGCGGCGCGCTGCGCCAGCACGTCACGGCGCCGCTCGTCGATCACCGTGTCCGAGATCGCGCCGGTCTGCGCGAGGCGCCGGGCGCGCGCCAGATCAGCCTCGGCGATCTCAAGCATCTCCCGCTCGATCTCGAGCGAGGCCGCGGTGGTGCGCACACTCGCCCGCATCTCCTCGGCGCGGGCCTCGGCGGCGCTCAGATCAGCCTCGGCGCTGTCGAGGGCGAGCTGGTAGTCCGCCGCGGCGATACGCACCAGCTCATCCCCCGCTGCCACGGCGCCACCGCGCAGAAAGGCCGGGTTCATGTAGTCGATCGGCCCCGCGACCTGGGCGACAGCGGTCCAGATACGGGCAGGCTCGACCGTGCCGAAGCCGGTGACGCTTGGTATCAGGGCACGGGGCGCCGCGGTGACGAAGGAGACCGGAACGCGCCGTTCGCCGACGGCGACGACCGTTGGCGCGGGCTCGCTCTGCAGCGCCTGCCAGACCAGCACGGCGCCGAGCATGACGGGCGGCAGCATCGCCAGGCGGCCGAGCATGCTCATCGCGCAACCCCCGCGCGCGACGCAGCCACGAAGTGCGCAGCGCCAAGGGTCGGGGCACATCCTGCCACGAACCGACCGAGGCCGATCGGCTCAGTCGGTGCAGCGTCGTCATCCTGCTTTCTCGGGCGCATCTCGATGCTCCGTTGCGGTGCTTGACGTTGAGGATCCTCGGCGCGTCGACGCCCGGGCGATCAGCGCGCGGCCTGTTGGGCGAGCGCCTGGATCTCCTCCGGCGTGACCAGCCCGTCGTCATTGCCGTCGAGGCGACCGAAGGCCATGGCGTACCTGCCGAAGCGCTTGATCAAGGAGGCTCGTCCGATGCCGCTCGCGGCGTTCAGATCGATGAGCGTGGTGAACTCGCTCAGCGTCAGCGCGCCGTCGGCATCGACGTCGGCGGTCATGAAGTTGGCCAACGCCTGCTCCCGCCCCGCTTCGGATGCCCCGACCGAGGGCGCAAGGCCGATGCTCAGGAGAGCGGCAGCGCTGGTGGCGATCAGAACGGATTTCATCACGGTTGCTCCTTAATGGGATTGTCGAGGATCGGTCGGCGACGCGGACCAGGGCGGCGGTCAGGGTGTGACCTGCACCGAGCCGGTAACGCTGACGCTGCCGGCGGGGGCGGTGCCGGTCACGATCCGGGTGGCGGTGAAGCCGAAGGGCGTGACGACCACGCGCGGCGCCACGTAGACGTGTCGCGGGACATAGACACGCGGGGCGACCACGACGGGTGCGGGCACGACGACCCGCGGCACCACTCTGGGCGCCACGACGACGCCGGCCCGGGGATAGACGTAGGGCCCCGTGCGGACGACGGTGCGGCTGCCCTCGACAGTGCGGGTGACGGTGCCGCCGTAGAACGAGCCCGTGCGCGATACGCTGCGCGAGCACGAACCCCCACCGCAGCTTCCCGATGCGGAGACGCTGGCCGTACCGCGGGGGCCAGCGAAGGAGGCATTACGCTCCCAGGCGTGGGCGCCTGTCGCAGTGCCGAGCGCAAGCAGCGCGACCAGGGTCGGGATGGTGAAGAGCTTGCTCATCGGGCGATCCTTTCTCGATCTCGGTGACGGCCCCGGTTGTCGCGGCCGCCAGTGTCCGGGGATCGAGATACGCCCGCGATGTCGTCGCGCTATCGACGGCGCGAAACAGCGCGTATCGGTGTGTAACGCTTTGTCACGAAAGCGCCGGTGCCGGCCCGACCCGGCCCGGCCCGGCCAGGCCCGAGACGCTTACGGCCGCAGCGCTGGGAACGGGGCCTTGCCGCTCGCCCTGCTCAGTGAAAGCGCGCGGGCGACAGCGCCGAGATATCGGCATTGGCCAGCCGCTTCGTGAGGAGATCGGCGACGATCTCCCCCGATTTCGGCGCCATCATCAGCCCATAATGGGAGTGGCCGAAGTTCCAGACCAGCCCCTCCAACCCCGGCAGTTCGCCGATCGCCGGCAGGCTGTCGGGGAAGGACGGCCGCCGGCCCATCCAGCCGCGTGGCGCCTCATCCTGCAGATCCGGGAACATCGCTCGGGCCAGATCGGCTAGCCGGCGCTGCTTGCTTCGGTCGGGCGGCGCGTCCACCGGCGCGAACTCCGCTTGACCCGCGACGCGCAATCCGTCGCGCATGCTGCTTGCGACGATCTTGCGCGATACATCCATCACCGAGTGGATGACCTCGACGCCCGGCGCCGGGAACTCAACATGATAGCCCCGCTCGGCCATCAGCGGCGGCCGCACCCCGAGTGGGCAAAGCAGCGACGGGCTCCACGCGCCGAGCGCCAGAACCACGGTGTCGGCCGTGAAGCTCTGTCCATCGCAGTCGATCCGCCATGCCCGGTCGGCCCGCGTCAGAGTGCGGATCGGTGCGCGGACGATCTCGCCGCCGAGCGTGCGCACCTTGTCGGCCAGCACCTTGCCGATGCGGCCGGGCGACAGGGCGCGGGCCTGACCGCGGATCACCAGGGCCGCTTCGAAATCGCGGCTCAGCGCCGGTTCCAGCCGCTGCAGCTCGGCGCGATCGACCCGCTCGATTTCCGCGCCCTTCTCGCGCCGGAGCCGATAGCCGAGGCTGTCGAGCCGCGCCGCGGCGGCGTCGCGAAAGGCGTGGATGTAGAAGGCGTCGCGGACCAGATCGTCCTCGCCTGTGCCTCGGAGATGCCGGCGATAAAGCTCGACCGACGGGCCGCACAGGATCTCCATCGCGTCGGAGACATGCCGGACCTTAGCCGACCGGCCATTGCTTAGGAAACGCAGCCCCCAGGGGAGCATCGCCGGCAGCGCGCGCGGGCGGATCGAGAGGGCGCGGTCCGCGCCGATCATCAGGCCGGGGATCTGCTTCCAGAGCCCTGGCACGGATTGCGGCACGACGGACCACGGCGAGATCACGCCGGCATTGCCGAACGACGTCTCCTGCCCCGGCGCACCCCGGTCGATCAGGCGGACCGCAATGCCCCGATCAAGCAGCGAGAGCGCCGTGCAGATGCCGACGATCCCGGCACCGAGCACCGTGACGGGCCGAAGCGCCGGGCCGGCCGCGCCACCATGCTCGGTCGACGACATCGCCTAGGCCGGGACCTGCAGCCGCTGTCGCCGATGCGCCAAGACCTGCGTCGCGACGGCGGGCGAGGCGATGGCGAGCGCGATCAGGTCCGCCTGGAACGACGGTGCGATGAACACGATGCCCGCGAGGCCCATCAACCAGCGGAACAGCATGCCCATCGGTGCCAGCCAGTAGCCGACCACTGCCGCCGAGAGCGCGATCACACCCAGAATACAGCTGATCGCGGTGTAGCTGAACTCGAGCAGGTCGAAGCCGGTCGAGGAGACGAACAGCAGCACCGGCGCATAGACGAAGGCCATCGGCGCCACGACCTTGCCGAGGCCCAGGCCGAACGCCGCCACCCCGGTGCGGAACGGGTTGGCGTTGGCGAT
>JBCCSW010000039.1:0-16610 GCA_039199465.1 Pseudomonadota bacterium | reverse complement strand
AGGCCGGCCTGGCCTGGCCTATACCTGCGCTGCCTCGGCGGCAGGCATCGTGCGGTCTGCGGTACCGTGGGCCGCGGCGCGGGCGCGAAGCGACAGGTGCAGCACCTCGCCGTCGCCCTCTCCCACCACCCGCGGCGGGCCCCGAAGGAACAGGCGCGAGGTCGCCGTCTTGCCGCTGCTGGATGGTGCCGTCGGGTCTTCGGGGAAGCGCTGCTCCCATCCCTCGGGTAGGGTCACCTCGTGGCGATCCGCCCGCCGAAGCATCCAGTTGAGCGCGATGTTCGAGAGCCCGCGCGCCCGGGGCTCGCCCAGGATGTGCCCGCCGACATCGCCGTGGCCGCCAGGGAACCAGCACTGCTCCAACCGACCCCGCCAATGAACCGATCGGCGCCACAGCTCCGGCGCGAACACCTGCCGGTCCTCGTCATGCGCCAGCGCGTGACAGCCGTGGCGAATATGCGGGCCGAGCGCATCGTCGTGAAAGCGCATTTCGTGGGGCATCAGCTGGTCGAGATAGGGGACTGGCAGGCCGAGGGCGCGCACCGTGTCCCAGACGCCCAGCATCTCGATCGGCACGCGCTGCTGGCAGAACGCCGCCGAGAAGATCGAGGCCGCGTCCACATGCTCGGGCCGCGCGCCGAGCCGACCGCGATAATGCTGCATGGCAAGTTGGACGCGCTGCGCCGTCACCGTCTCGGGGCGGAGCAGGCCAAGACGCCCGATCATCCCCGCAAGCGAGCGCACGGCATAGGCGCCGCGCGAATAGCCGAACAGGCAAATCGTGTCGCCCGGCCGCCAGAGGCGAGAGAGAAAGGCGAAACCGTCGGCGATCCCGCTGTCGATCGTGCGCCCGCTGCCGGCGTTGATCCAGCGCATCAGACCGCCGCCCTGGATGCCCGGGTGATAGCGCACGACCTGCGCCGGGTCCTGCACCTCTCTCAGCATCTGGGCCAGTCGGCCCGCATTGCTCCGCTTACCGGGCTCGACCGAGGACAGCGTCCCGTCGCAGATGAACACGAGCCGCCGCGCCGCGGCGGGGGAAAGCTGAGCCGAAATCATATGGTCGATACGCACCATTTACAGAACTCCCCACCGTCATACGGGACAAATGTGGCAGGCCGCCGGTCGCCGTTGCGTTCGGGGTGCGTGATCGGCGCCGACGCATTTGTGCTTGCGGAGAGCTGCCCGCTCTAGGAGGCTCGTGACGCCGGTCGGGACAGGCCCTGCCGCGCCAACAAGCGAGGGAACGATGAGCAAGCGTGATGAGCTGATCGCCAAGTATGCCGACGACCTGAAGAAGAAGTGTGGCATCGAGCCGGATATGGAGCTTCTGAAGAAAGTGACGATCGGCTGTGGCCCGGCGATCTATGACGCCGATAGCGCCACGATTGCATCGTCACAGCCAAAGGAGCTGGAGACGGTGAAGAAGAACTTCCTGATGAAGAAACTTGGGCTAGACGACAGCCCGGCGTTGGACGAGGCGATCACCAAAGTGATCGAAACCTATGGAAAGTCTGAGCGGAACAAGTACCGCGCAGTGATCTACTACATGCTGGCCAAGCATTTCAAAAAGGAAGCGGTCTACGGCTGACGACCCGACCTGAAAGATCCGGGTCGCCCGGCCAACGCGCGGATCGACCGGGCGAGCCAATCGGCCGCAGCGGGGTCGCCTCGCCCGCCGCAGACCGGTGCATGGCCTGTCCTGATCTGGGGCGAAAGCGGCTGTCCCGCGATCATTCGGCTGCCAGAGCGGCGGCGTCGCGGTGCTGCAGCGCCTGCCAGAGCTTCAGCGGCGTGTAGGGCGTCTCGGGCACGGTATCGCGGACGCCCGCCCGCCATAGGGCGTCCAGAATGGCAAGCGCGGTCGACGGTATCCCGCCGACCGAGCCGGCTTCGCCGCACCCTTTGATGCCGAGCGGATTGGAGGTCGATGGCACCTCCTCGAAGGCCAGCGAGAACATCGGCACGTCGCCGGCGCGCGGCATGGCATAGTCCATGAAGCTGCCGTTCAGCGGCTGTCCGGTCTCGCCGTCCCAGATCGCGCCCTCGCCAATCACTTGGCCGATGCCTTGGACGGCGCCGCCATGGACCTGTCCGGCCACCAGCATCGGGTTAATCATCCGGCCGAAATCGTCGATCACGGTGTAGCGCTCGATGCTCGGCCGGCCGGTGTCGAGGTCGACTTCGACCTCGCAGATATGGGCGCCGTTCGGGAAGGTCGTGGTCTTCTCGTTGACGTGGCCGGTGGCGGCGAGCCCGCCGATCTCGGCCGCGACGCGCTCCAGCGTGATCTGCCGGTCGGTGCCCTTGATGCGATAGGCGGCATGGGCCGCGTAGTACTCGACATCGCCGCGCGCCGCCTCCAGCAGACGGGCGGCGTCGTCCATCCCCTTGTCGACCAGGTTCTGCGCGCCGTCGGCCAGCACCTGGCCGGCCTTGATGGCCGAGCGGGAGCCGCCGGTGCCGCCGCCCGCGGGCAGGCTGTCGCTGTCGCCGGGCCGGATGACGATGCGCTCGAACGGCACACCCAGCGCCTCGTGCACGATCTGCGCCCAGGCGGTCTCGTGCCCCTGGCCCGAGGACTGGGTGCCGATCGAGACGCTCAGCGTGCCGTCCGCATCCATCGTCATCGCGGTGTTCTCGACCGGGCCGCCGCCGGTGCGCTCGAAATAGTAGGCGACGCCGAGGCCACGCGCGCGCCCGTTGCCCGCGGCCGCCGCAGCGCGCGCCTCGAAGCCGGTCACATCGGCGGCCTCCAGCGCCCGGTCCAGCACCTTGCGGCAGTCCAGGCTGTCGAAGGTGAAGCCGCCCGGAGAGGCGTGCGGCGCCTGCTCGGCGCGGAGCAGGTTGCGCCGGCGCAGCTCGATCCGGTCGATGCCGAGCTGTCGTGCCGCCGCCTCCATCAGCCGCTCGGTCGCGTAGATCGTCTCGGGCCGCCCAGCGCCGCGATAGGCATCGGTCGGCGGGGTGTTGAGGAAGGCGCCGCGCACCTCGGCGTGCATCGCTTCGATCCCATACATGCCGCCGAGCAGCGTCGCCGAGAAGATCGTGTGCACCGCCGCCGCCGCGGTCGAGAGGTGCGCGCCGAGGCCTGAGACCGTGCGCATGCGCACCGCCCGCAGCCTGCCGTCGCTGTCGAAGGCGCCCTCGACCCTGCCGCGCATGTCGCGACCCTGGGCGTCGGACAGGAAGGCCTCGGACCGGCTGGCCACCCATTTGACCGGCCGCTGCAAGGCTTCGGCCGCGACCGCGCACAGCGCATACTCCGGATGGTTCATCAGCTTCATGCCGAAGGCGCCGCCGACATCGCCGGTATGGATGCGGATGCGCTCCGCCTCCACCCCCAGGGCGGCGGCGATCTTGGCGCGCATGCCGAACACGCCCTGGCTCGAGCACCAGGCCTCCCACCGGCCGATGTCGGCGTGGTAGGTGATGTTGATCGCCCGCGGCTCGATCGAGGCGACGACGATCCGCTGGTTCAGCACGGGCGTCTCAACCCGGTGCGCCGCGGTGGCGAACAGGCGCTCGACTGCCGCCCGGTCGCCACATTCCCAGGCATAGGCCAGGTTGCCAGGCGCTGCAGCGTGTAGTTGTGGCGCCCCGGGCTCCAGCGCCGCCTCCGGATCGGTGACCGAGGGCAGTTCGTCGATCTCGTAGGCGATCGCCTCGGCGGCATCATCGGCCGCGGCGCGGGTTTCGGCGACGATCAGCGCGATCGGCTGGCCGACGAAGCGCACGGTATCGGTTGCTAGGTGGTGAACGAAAACTTCAACGTGATCAAAGCCAAGGGGCATCTCGTTGCCCATCGGCCGCAGACGGTCGCCGAGATCGGCTGCCGTCCAGATCCCGAGGACGCCCGGCAGGCCCCGTGCGGCGCTCGCATCGACCGAGATCAGGCGGCCATGTGCAACTGGCGAGCGCAGGAAGCTGGCATGTGCCTGACCGGACAGTGTAACATCGTCCACATAGGTTCCCTCGCCACGCAAAAGCCTAAAATCCTCGACACGTTGCACGTGCTGGCCGAATCCGAACTTCATCATTTTCCTCCGGGGTGTTGCAGTGCAGGATGGAACCAGAGGGTAAGGCGTCAAGCGATCGCGGGTGGGAAGCGTCCGTGTCGCACTGAGTTCCACCGGCGGGTGTTTGTCGGTCCTTAGACGGTGGCGTGGCCAGGATGGCATGCCGCGGGTAACGAAGGGTGGTCTGCGGTGTTCAAAGACGACCGGATGATCTCGATCCTGTCTGGTATCGTGCTGATGCTCGCCATCGGCACGCTGATCCAGCGTCAGGAGGTGCTGCCGGGCATGTTCGGCGGCGACGAGGACGCCGAGACTCTGGCGTTGCGCCCCGACGCGGTCGAGGTGGCGCCCGACACGCTTACCCGGATCGACGTGCTCGCCAACGACACCGGCCTGCCCGAGGACGCGGCCGACCAGCTTGCCGTGCTGTCGCAACCGACCTGTGGCAGGGTGTTCGTGCAGGGCGACGCCCTGCAGTTCCTGGCCGAGGTCGACTGCGCAGCCACGCAGACCTTCGATTACAACCTTAAGGCGAGCGAGACGGAGGCGGCGACGGTGACCGTCACCGTCCGGGGTGCGACCGGTATCCGCAACGCGCCCGAGCCGAGCAGCAGCAACGATGTCGCGGCACTGGCCCCTGCCACCGCGCCGACGGCGCCGGCGCCCCTGTCGCCCGCGCTGCCCCGCGCCGCGACCAGCAGTGCGCCCGCCTCGCCCGCCCTGCCGCGCATCGTCATGCCCGGTGCGCCGCGCCCGGCGCCCGACAGTGCGGGCCCATCGCGCGTCGCCAGCGCGCCGCGGCCGAGCACGCCGCAGCCTGCCCGTCCGGGCGGCACTCGTCCCAACGCGCCGCAGCCAAGCGGCCTGCCGGGAGGCGCCTTCGGGGCCGGTCTCGGCGCGGCCGACAGCGAGAGCAGCGGGATCTCGATTGCCAGCTCCTCGGTGCCGACATCCACATCTCTACCGGGCGGTGGCGCGGTCTCCCCGCCGCGCGCGATCGGTGGCCTTGCAGCGCCGAGCGCACCCAGCGCCCCGGGTGGCAGCGGTCTGACGATCGCAGCCGCACCGTCGCTGCCCGGTGGTGGTCGCCCTGCGACGCCCGGGATTGGCCGGACGGCCGCGCCGTCGCTTGGTGCGCCGTCGGCACCCGCGCTGCCGGGTGGCGGCAGCGGGTCTCTGCGCCCGTCGGCGCCCAGCAGCCCGGGCGCGCCGCCGACGGGAGCGAGCGCCGTTGCCTCGGCGAGCGAGCCGTCCTCACCCGTCCTGCCGGGCGCGCTGTCCTCGACCCTGCGGGCGCCGCAGCCTAGCAGCGGTGCCATCGCGGCCATCGACGGGATCAGCGACAGCCCCAGCCCCGCGGTGCCGCGCTCGGCGACGCCCGATGGTTTGGGCCTGCGCGCCGCCACGCCGACCATCGCCCTGGCCCGTGTCGAGGTGCCGAGCCTTGCCGTCGCGCCGACCCAGACGCGCGCCGAGGGCTTGCAGCTGGACGGACCCGACATCGCCGCGCGCGACGATGCGGATGTGGGTGCGGCGATCGAGGATACGGGCGGTGAGGCGGTGGCTTTCGCCGAGCCGACAGCCGGCCTCGGCGATATCTTGAACATGCGCGACATGATGGGCGCGGTGCCGCTGCTCGACACCTCGGGACCCGACGTGCTGTCGGCACCCTCGGCGATTTCCGAGGAGGATGGCGTCCGCCTCGGTGCGCTGACGCCCGGCACGCAGACGATCGCGCCCGAGCCCAGCTTCGGCGGGACCGAGTCGCTGACGCAGGAAGCGCCCGAGGACACCGAGAGCTTCGAGGTCGTGAGCCTGCCAAGCCAGGATCTGGCCTGCGTCGTGCCGCCCTCGATCACGCTCGACGTGCGCGCTGCGGCCGATACCGAACTGGGCATCACCTCGCCCTGCCACGCCGACAGCATCGCCACGGTCGAGTACCACGACATGGTGTTCGGCGTGCCGATCGACCGCTCGGGCCGCGGCAGCCTGCTGATGCATGGCTTCGCCTCGAGCGCCGACACGGTGCTGGAGTTCGAGGACGGCGAGACGGTGGAGTTCACCGTTCCCTTCAACGGCATCGAGCGCCTTGAGCGCGTCGCGCTGGTCTGGGACGATCCGATCAGCCTCAACCTGCACGCCTTCGAATTCGGCGCGGGCGAGGGCGAGGACGGCCACGTCTACCACGAGCAGATGCGCGATTTCCGCAGCGTGCGCCGGCGCGGTGGCGGCTTCATGTATGTCTACCGCCCGTTCGAGGGCGTGGGCGACAACATCCAGATCTACTCGCACTGGGTCCGCCGCGGCGGCCAGGCGGGGGTCGTAAAGATGTATCTCGATTACGAGAGCCGCGATGGCGACCGGCTCGCGACGACCTGCGGCAGCGGCGAGTTCGCCCGGCCGTCCTTCGAGGTCGTCCGTTCGTCGCGCGGCCGTATCGAGACTTCGAATGTCCGCCGCCTTGCCGCGGTCGACTGCGATGACGTGGGTGATGGCGATCGTTTGATCGGTGCTGCCGTCCGCGACATCATCATCTCCCAGCGCTGAGCGGTCTCGGCTGTGGGGGCATACGTAGGGAACGTTGGCGCTGAGGGGCGCTGCGTTAGGGAGCGTTAGACGAGGGGAACATGATGCTCACCGAAAGTAAGCGGCTGAATGTCGCGCTCGCCGCCGCTTTTGCGGCGCCTGTCGCCCTGGCCGGTGCTGCCCAGGCGCAGACCAACTCAATCACGCTGCGCTCGCTGGACGGCGCCACGTCGTTGACGGGTGAACTCGTCAGCTTCGACGGGGCTGCCTACACGATGCGTACGAGCCTCGGCACGCTGACGATCGATGCAGGCCAGGTGTCGTGCATCGGCGCAGGCTGCCCGGTCAACGATCTGTTCGGCGCCGATTTCGGCGTGTTTGGGTCGAACACGATCGGCGACAGCCTGATGCCCGCTCTGGTCGAGGGATATGCCTTCTCGCTGGACGCCGACTTCCAGCGCGAGCTGTCGAACAATCAGAATGAGAGCACGATGCGTATCGTGCACCCGGACGGCCGCGAGATGGCGGCGATCGACATGCAGGCCTATGGCTCATCGGCCTCGTTCGAGGGCATTGCCGCCGGCCGGGCCGCGATCGGCATGTCGTCGCGGGCGATGCGCGACAGCGATGCCGACAAGCTGGCCGCCGTCGGCCTCGGCGATCTGCGCGACACGCCGAACGAGCATGTGCTGGCGCTCGACGGTCTGATCGTCGTCGTGCATCCCGACAACCCGATCCGCTCGCTGTCGCTGCTGGACATCGCCGACATCTTCGCCGGCGAGATTACCAACTGGTCCGAGGTCGGCGGTCTCGACCTCGACATCAATGTCTACTCGCGCGAGCAGAACTCGGGCACGTTCGACACCTTCGCGTCGCTGGTCCTGCAGCCGTCGGGTCTGAACCTGGCGCCCGATGCCGAGGTCTTCGAGGACAACGCTCTGCTGTCGGACACCGTTGCCAACGATCTGGGCGGTATCGGCTTCACCGGCCTCGCCTTCGAGCGGGCCTCGAAGAAGCTGGCGCTGCGCCTCGATTGCGGTCTCGTGTCCGAGGCGACGACCTTCTCGATGAAGACCGAGGAGTATCCGCTGTCGCGGCGCCTCTATCTCTACGAGAGCCCGACCGACCAGACCCGCCACGCGAAGGATCTGATCGAGTTCGCGATGTCGAGCGAGGCCCAGCCGCTGATCGAGGACGCCGGCTTCATCAGCCTGACGCCCGAGACCCGCAGCCTGGCCGAGGAAGGCGAGCGCATCATCTACACCATGACCAGCGAGGAAGAGTTCTCGCTGCCGCTCATGACGCAGATGCTGGATGAGCTGCGCAATGCCGAGCGCATGTCGGTGGCTTTCCGCTTCACGCCGGGCTCCTCGCGCCTGGATCCGAAGTCGCTGACCGATGTGCAGCGCCTCGCCCAGCGCATCGCTGCGGGTGAGTTCGTTGGCCGCGAGATCATCCTGGCGGGCTTCACCGACTCGATCGGCCAGTTCGACCTGAACCGCCAGCTGGCCGTGCGTCGCGCTTCGGGCGTGCTGGAGGAGATCCAGAGCATCGTCGGTGGCGACGCGCTGGCCCGCTCGCCGGTGCTGGTCCGCGGCTATGGCGAGCTGACGCCGGTGGGCTGCAACGACAGCTTCTCGGGCCGCTTTGCGAACCGCCGCGTCGAGGTGTGGATCCGCGAGAGCCAGGGCTGATCCCGGACACTATCCGACCCTGTCATCGGGCCCCGCGCACCCTGCGCGGGGCCTTTCTCTTTGTGTGCCGCTCCTCCAGCCCTCACTCGGCCGCCGTGGCGCTGTCGCGATGGCCCTTCGCTGGCGCGGGACGCTTAGGCCAAGCGGCCGGCGAGGTCGGCGCCCTCACCCTTCTCCGCCCTCTTCGACGGCGATGGCGCATCTCGGCCTTCCGATCCTCGGAAATTCATGCTGAAGATGCGCGAAACACTCGCCTGGGAGGATAAAGCATGGCCCGTGATGTGGTGATCCTGGATGGGGCGCGGACGCCCATCGGCACCTTTCTTGGTGCCCTCTCGACGCTGGCGCCGACCGCCACCGCGGCCCATGTCACCAAGGCCGCGTTGGAGCGTTCCGATGTCGCGCCTGACCGGATCGGTCACGCAGTGTTCGGCCATGTCATCAACACCGAGCCGCGGGACATGTACCTCTCGCGGGTTGCCTGCATCGACAGCGGCATCCCCGACACCACGCCTGCGATGAACGTGAACCGGCTCTGCGGGTCGGGCGCACAGGCCATGGTCTCGGCAATCCAGGCGCTGGCGCTCGGCGATGCGGACTATGCGCTGGCCGGCGGTGCGGAGGCGATGTCGCGCAGTCCCCATGCGATGCAGGCCCGCACCGGCACCAAGATGGGCGATGCCGGGATGGTCGACATGATGATCGGCGCCCTGAACTGCCCCTTCGGCACCGGCCATATGGGCGTCACCGCCGAGAACGTCGCGACCGAGCATCAGATCAGCCGCGAGGAGCAGGACGCCTTCGCGCTTGAGAGCCAACGCCGCGCCGGCGCTGCTATGGCCGATGGTCGCTTCGCGGATCAGATCGCGCCGGTGAGCGTGAAGACCCGCAAGGGCGATGTCGTCGTCGACACCGACGAGCACCCGAAGCCCGACACGACGGCCGAGGGTCTCGCCAAACTGCGCCCAGCTTTCAAGAAGGACGGCAGTGTCACGGCGGGCAATGCATCGGGCATCAATGACGGTGCTGCTGCGATCATCCTGGCCGATGCCGACACGGCGGCGCGCGAGAACCGCAAGGTCAGGGCGCGGGTGCTGGGCTATGCCCATGCAGGCGTACGCCCCGAGGTGATGGGCCTCGGTCCGATCCCGGCGGTCACGACGCTGCTGGAGCGCACCGGCCTCACCAAGGACGACTTCGACGTAATCGAGAGCAACGAGGCCTTCGCGGCGCAGGCCTGCGCGGTGAACAAGGGTCTCGGCCTCGATACCTCGAAGGTCAATCCGAACGGCGGCGCCATCGCGCTCGGCCATCCGATCGGCGCGACGGGTGCGATCCTGGTGCTTAAGTGCCTGGCCGAGTTGGAGCGAACCGGCGGCAGGCGCGGCCTCGTCACCATGTGCATCGGCGGCGGGCAGGGCATTGCGCTCGCGATGGAGCGCGCAGCCTGACGCCGTCTCTGCGCCGGGCCTGCGAACGATCCGGCGCGCCCGGCGCTGCAGCCCTGTCCGAAAGAAAAAGGCCGACCCGAATTGGGGTCGGCCATGCCATCAATCTACATCTCTAATGGTGCGTCGGTCGAAGCCGCCGCTCCCCTGGATCGCGGGCAGGGTCTGCGCCCGCCCGGTGTCGGCCACGTTACTCCGCTGCGTACGGTGTCGCCGGGTCCACAACGCTGGCTTCGCAGCCAGGCCCGGCACAGGCCTTCTCAGATGACTGGGCAGAGAGGCCTGCTGCGACAAACAATGCAGCAAGGACAATGGCCGCGCTCATGACTTGGCTTTGCACTCTCATGCTACTGTAAGTAGCACATCGCTCGCGTGATGGTAATCGTTGAGTTCGGATATTCGCGTCCGAGGACGCATTTATTGCGCGCCGGCAAAGCGGGCGGCCATCGCATCGCGGTCGTCATCCGTGATTTTCGCGAATAGGTTGTCTGGCACCACGAACGGATGGCCTGGCGCCAGGCTCTGCAGCGCCGCGGCGACGTCCTCGGGCCAGCGATCGTCGGTGTCTTCCCCGAACGCCGCGAGCATCGTCTCGGCCGCATCGGGAATAAAGGGGCGCGACAGCACAGCGTAGAGGCGCACGAGGTTGAGCGCGAGGCGCACCGACGCGCCCGCGGCAGCCTGATCCGCCTTGACGACGCTCCACGGTGCTGCCTCCTGCAGGTACTCGTTGCCCGCCACCCAGATCGCGCGCAGTTCGGCCGCGGCCTTGCGGATGTCCAGCGCCTCGAAATGCGCGGCATAAGCCTCGACCCGTCGCGCTAGGCTGTCGATCAGCGCCCGTTCGGCCGGGCCGTAGTCGCCTGCGGGCACTTGCTCGCCGAATTTCGAGCGGCAGAACTTGGTCACGCGGCTCACGAAATTGCCCAGAACGTCGGCGAGGTCCTTGTTCACGCCGGCCTGGAACGCCTCCCAGGTGAAATCGCTGTCGGCGCTCTCGGGTACGTTCGAAAGCAGCCACCAGCGCCAATAGTCCGACGGCATGATCTCAAGCGCCTGGTCCATGAAGACGCCGCGTCCCTCGGAGGTCGAGAACTTGCCGCCGTCATAGGTCAGCCAGTTGAAGCCCTTGATGTAGTCGGCGAGCTTCCAGGCCTCGGCGCCATCCTGGTTGGCACCCATCAGCGTCACGGGAAAGCTGAGGGTGTGAAAGGGGATGTTGTCCTTGCCCATCACCTCGACGTAGCGGACGTCGGCCGCACCCTTGTCGCAGCGCCACCAACGCTCCCACGCCGCGTCATCCTGGCCCGTTGCATCGGCCCATTCGGCCGTGGCGGCGATGTAGGCGATCGGCGCGTCGAACCAGACATAGAAGACCTTGCCCTCCATCCCTGGCCAGGGCGCGTCGCCCTTCTGAACCGGGATGCCCCAGTCCAGGTCGCGGGTGATCGAGCGGTCCTGCAGCCCCTCACCGTCGTTCAGCCATTTCTTGGCGATCGAGGTCGTCAGGATCGGCCAGTCGGTCTTGCTCTCGATCCAGTCGGCGAGCTTGCCGCGCATCGTCGACTGGCGCAGATACAGATGCCGCGTCTCGCGCACCTCCAGATCCGTCGAGCCCGAGATCGCTGAGCGCGGGTTGATCAGGTCGGTCGGGGTGAGCTGCTTGGTGCAGTTTTCGCACTGATCGCCGCGCGCGCGGTCGTAGCCGCAGTTCGGGCAGGTCCCGGTGACATAGCGATCGGGCAGAAAGCGGGCGTCGGCCATCGAGTAGATCTGCCGCTCGGACACTTCCTGGATCAGCCCGGCATCGGCCAGGCGCGCCGCGAAATGCTGCGTCAGTCGGTGATTGCGCAGGCTGGAGGATCGGCCGAAATGATCGAACGACAGTCTGAACCCCTCGCCCAGGCGTTTTTGGACCTCGTACATCTCGGCGCAGTAGGCCGCGACGCTCTGTCCCGCCTTGGCGGCCGCCAGCTCCGCCGGCGTGCCATGCTCGTCCGTGGCGCAGATCAGCAGCACCTCATGACCGCGCGCCCGGCAGTACCGGGCATAGGCGCAGGACGGCAACATCGATCCGACAAGATTGCCTAAGTGCTTGATACCGTTGATATAGGGCAGCGCTGATGTGATCAGGATGCGCTGACGATCAGGGGCGGTCGGATCGGCCATGACGTCCTCGGGGCTGTGACCCGTGCTGCCTAGCCTGCACACGCCGCTGCGACAACCACGCCCCGGTCGGGCCATTGCCCAGGGTGTTCACCCGAAAACAACGGATGACGTGGCCCGCGCGCGACGATATGGCGGCGGGCGTTATGCAGGGGCTCTGCTAGGTTTCCTGTTGCCGAAAGGGTGGGGATTGCATGCAAAGCGCACCGACATTGCTGACGCGCATCGCCGTCGCGAAGATGGTGGGTCTGATGATCGGGCTGACCGGCTTCCTGCTGCTGCCGCTGATCGTCCCCGACGCACCCTCGGCTGCGCGCTGGGGCGTTCTGCTCTGGTATCCGACGATGGGCGTGGTGATCGCGATGCTCGAGGTGCTGGACACCAAGGGCCATCTGCCCTGGCATGTGCCTTGGTGGGCGCGTGGGGCGATCGTGGGCGCCTGGTTCAACTTCCTCAGCGTGATGGTCGGCGGCGAGTTCATGGAGACCTTCATGGAGAACCTGCTGGGCGTCGATGGCCCGGCGGCGATCGCCTATCTCTTCGTGCCCGAGGGCGCTGTGGCGGGCATGATCATCGCCTATCTGGTGATGCGCTTTGGCGGCGACGGGCGCGCGGTCGGGGACGACTGACCGATTTCGCGCGCCGGGCCGCCCGGGACGGCCGCCGCGACAGAGCGGCTACTTTGCGCCACGCACAGTCAGACAGAAGCGACGCAGCGGCTAAGCGTTGTGCATTGCGACGCGACAGCCGTCAGATCGGCTTGTAGCATCGCTGCAGTGCGTCATCTTGGTGCCTAGGGGTATCAGGGGCGTAAGAAGGGCCAAACCAACGTGGCGGGCGCGGCGGAGATCGATCCCATCCTGACCGGTGCGGCGGTCTTTCTGGGCGCCGCCACGATCGCCGTGCCGGTCTTCAAGCGCATCGGGCTGGGCTCGGTGCTCGGCTATCTGTTCGCCGGTATCTTGATCGGGCCATCCACGCTCGGCCTCGTCTCCGATCCGGAAACCGCGGCCCATTTCGGCGAATTCGGCGTCGTGCTGCTGCTGTTCGTGATCGGGCTCGAATTGCGCCCCACGCGGCTCTGGCGGCTCAGGATGGAGATCTTCGGCCTCGGCCTCGCGCAGGTAGCGCTGACCGCAGCGCTGCTCGCGACGACGTTGTTCCTGGTATCGCCGCTCAGCTGGTCGCCCTCGATCGCGATCGGCTCGGCGCTCGCGCTGTCCTCGACCGCCTTCGCGGTGCAGATCCTCCGTGACCGGGGGGAGCTGACGACGAGCTATGGCGACCGGGCCTTCTCGATCCTGCTGTTCCAGGATCTCGCCATCGTGCCGCTGCTGGCGCTGGTCGCCTTCCTCTCGCCGCTGTCCTCGGGCGGTGAGCCGGCGCCCTGGTGGCTGCAGCTTCTTCAGGCGGTCGGGGCGGTGACGGCCGTCGTGCTGTTCGGCCGCTACGGTCTGAAGCCGTTGTTCCGCGCCATCGCGCTCAGCCATACCGAGGAGATCTTCGCCGCTGCGGCGCTGCTCGTCGTCGTGCTCGCCTCGGTGCTTATGCAGCTTGCGGGGCTGTCGATGGCGCTCGGCGCCTTCCTCGCCGGCGTGCTGCTGGCCGAGAGCGAGTACCGCCACCAGCTCGAGGCGGATATCGAGCCGTTCCGCTCGCTGTTTCTGGGCCTGTTCTTCATGTCGGTCGGGATGACGGTGAAATGGTCCGTCGTCGCGGATTGGTGGCTGGTGATCCTGTTCGGCGCGCTGGTGCTCTATGTCGGCAAGGGTGTCTTCCTGCTGGTGCTCACGCGCTTGGCGCAGTCGAGCTGGCCCGACGCGATCCGTATCTCGGCGCTGCTCGGCCAGGGCGGCGAGTTCGGCTTCGTGATCCTAAGCCTCGGCTCGGCCGGCGGTCTCTGGGCGGTTGAGTTCGGCAGCGTCATCACCTCGGTCATCGTGCTGACGATGATCTTGACCCCGGCCGCGGTGCTGGGGGCCGACCGGCTGCTGCGTCGCTTGCAGCCGCCCGAGACGATCGAGGAAGGCGAGACGGCGGAGAGCACGCATCCCGTGATCATCGCGGGCTTCGGCCGCTTCGGCCAGATCGTCGCGCGGATCATGGCGCTGCGCGGCTACGAGGTCGTGCTGATCGATAACGACCCCGAGCGGATTCGCATCGCCGAGACCTTCGGCAACAAGGTTTTCTACGGCGACCTGCGCCGCTCGGACCTCCTCAAGCTGGCGGGCGCGAGCGAGGCACGGGCGATCTTCCTCTGCGGCGACGACAAGGACGCGGTCGCCAAGGCGCTTCAGAAGCTGCGTGCCCGGCTGCCGAACACCCCGATCTTCTGCCGTGCCTCGGACCGGTTCGAGCAGAGCCGGCTGGAGAAGCTCGGCGCCACGGCGGCCGTTCGCGAGATGTACGAGAGCGCGATCACCCTGGCCGAAAGCGCGCTCGGCGAACTCGGCGACGGCGCGGTGGCCGAGGAGACGGTGGAGGAGTTCCGCAAGCGCGACATCCACCTGCTGCACCTGCAGGAGGAGCACGGCGCCTATGGCGGCTTCGAGAAGATGCGCGAGCAGTTCAGCCTGGAGGAGGACAAGAAGAAGGCTGCCGTCTGATCGGGCATGCGTGCCGTGGTTCAGACGATCTGCTTGGCCAGCGTGACATGGGCCGGCGCGTAGCCTGCAGCCAGATAGAGCCGTTGCGCCGCCTTGTTGGCCGACACCGCACTGATCTCGACGCGGCGCACGCCCTCGGCGGCCAGGGCACGCTCGGCGCTGGCGATCAGGGCCGTGGCGATGCCACGACGCCGGGCGCGCGCGTCGACCCAGAGATCCGAGATCACGCCGAAGCGCTGGTTCTCGGGCAGGACGAACCGGCCGAACTCCCGCGCGATCAGGTAGAACAGCAGGCCGCAGGGCCCGTTCGCGTCCTCGGCAAGCAGGACGCCGCCGCCGCTGGCGGATGCCTCATCCAACAGTGCCGTGACGTGATCTGCGGCCATCTCGCGGCCGGGCAGACGGTTCGGCTCCGTTTGGCGTTCGTGGTCGTTGAGCGCGGCCATGCCGTGTTCCAGAAACCGACGATCCGCGGCTGTCGGCGGCAGGATCGAGCTTCGGATGACACAGCCCTCAACCACGCTCGACACCGCGCATCAGCGCGGCGAGGGCTGCGGTCTCATGCCCTGGCGTGCCGCCCGCGGCGATGGCCGATGCCGCCCTCTCCCGCGCGGTCACCGTGCGGTTCTGGTTCAGTTTGAAGGTGCTGTCGACACGCTCGACGGTCAGGACCACGGGCACGATCGTGCGCATCATCCGCTGCAGCACCTGGGGCGCCATCTTCTCGGTGGTCCAGGGGCGTTTCGGCAGGCGGCCCTCGAACATGGCCGACAGCCGGTCGACATGCGCGCGCATGCCGATCTCCTCGGCCAGGCGGAGGGTGCCGCGCAGATGAACCGCGACGTAGTTCCAGGTCGGCACCAGGTCGGGCGCGCCGTACCAGTCGGGCGAGACATAGCCATCGGGCCCCGACACCATGATCACCGCCGGCGTCGGCCGCTCGCGGAGCGCGCGGGCGATCGGGTTGGAACGCAGGAGATGCGCCTCGATCCCAGGCTGGTCCTCGGCCAAGACGAAGGGCACATGGGCCGCCAGCGGGCCGGCTGCGCCGTTCACGGCCAGCACGCCGAAACCGCGCTCGCGCGCGACGGCAAGGGCCCGCGCCTCGGTCTCGCCGCGGAACACCGGGTTGGGGTGCATCTCAGGCGGCCGTCGCCGTCGTCAGGATCGGCACCGAGGAATAGAAGATCTCGCCCGAACCGTCGGCGGCTGCCATCTCGGCCAGCCAGCGTTGGCCCGCCTGGTCACCCGCATGGGCCGCCATGATGCGCGCCATCCAGGGCGCCATCTGATCCTCGCCAAGCGCGGTGTTGACGACCGGCACCGGCACCTGGCGGAGCGCGGTGAAGCCCGCCTCGATCATCATCGGGCCGATCCGCGCCGGCAGGTTCGGCCACTGCATCGCCGCGCGCCAGGCCGAGATCACCGGGGCGGCGGTCTCGGGCGCCGTGCCGTGCCAGAAATCGGCATCCCAGTTGGTCGCCAGCACGACGAGGCGCGCGCCGGGCTTCAGGACGCGGCGCACGGCCCGGAGCGCCCGCGCCGGGTCGTAGAGATACTCCAGCACATGCGCGGCGACCGCTGCATCGAACACGCCGTCGGGAAAAGGCGGGTCGGCCGCGTCGCCCGCCATCACCTTGACGCCCGGCACGCCCTCGGTCTCGGCCTCGGCGGCGGCGACCTGGTCGGGCGACACGTCGATGCCGACGGCCAGCCCATGCGGCCCGGTCGCGAGCGCGATCTCGCGCAACAGGAGGCCGGCGCCGCAGCCGATCTCGATCACCCGCTCGCCGCGGCTCGGCGACAGCTCGTGCAGGATTGCGAGGCGGCGCTGCGCCAGATCGCGCGTGCGCGCCATACCTTGCTGCAGCGCGGCGATATCCCCGGTGAACTCCATGGCGCCGGGCCTACGGTCTCGCCGCCGCCCTGTCCATAACCCTTTCCACCAGAGGGGATTTTGGGCAGGCATCGAGGCTGGCGCTGTTGCCGACCGCCCGGAGAGGACGCTCATGGCCGAAATCGTGACCGAGACGCCGCCCGGCAGCGGGCGCGGTGCGGCGACGACGGCGGCGCTGGAGGCTGCATATCTGCGGCTTGGCCCGGACTATCGGCCCCGCACCCATCTGCTGACGCCCGAGGGGCGCGCGCGCT
>JBCCSW010000038.1:0-16786 GCA_039199465.1 Pseudomonadota bacterium | reverse complement strand
GCGCCTCGAACAGCAGATAGACGTCGAGCTGGCTCTGATGCTTGGCCGCGACGACGCATGGGTAGTCGGGCACCTGGCCCTCGACCTGCGCGCGCACGCCCGTCATCGCATGCAGCAGCCCAAACACCGCGCGGTCATAGGCCAGGTGCCCGACTACCCATGCGTCGTCGCGGCCAAGCATCAGAGCCAGCTCGACGTCTATCTGCTGTTCGAGGCGCTGCCGATCTCGCGCTTTGTCATGAAGGCCGAGCTCGCCCGGGTGCCTGTCTTCGCCTGGTATACCCGCCGCGTCGGCTGCATCTTCATCGATCGCGCCAAGCCGGGCGGGGCCAAGGCCGCGCTGCAGGCGTTTCGCAGCGTCGGTGCCGAGACTGGGCAAATCGTCATCTACCCGCAAGGCACGCGCATCACGCCCGGCGTCGACGCGCCCTGGCGCCGCGGCGCCGCCGCCATCGCGGCCGAGCTCGACCTGCCGATCGTGCCGGTCGCGACGAATGCCGGGTACTTTTGGTCGCGCGACGGCCGCCTTTCGGGCCCCGGCGCTGCGGTCGTCCGCTTCCTGGAGCCCATGGCCCCCGACCCCGACATCGACCGGACGACACGCCTGCTCGCCGAGCGGATCGAGGCGGAGAGCAGGGCGATGGCGCCGCGCTAACCGTCCCCGCCCGGCTCGACCTCATGGTGGACGGCGCCTGTCGCCTGCGACGCTGCGGCGGGCCGCCAACACGTCAAGAAAGCCAACACGCCAAAAAAAAGACAGGCACCGCTTGCGATGCCTGCCCGGGTCGCCAACGCCGCCGGTCGCACCGGCCGAAGGGCTCGTTTAGGAGAACCACCACCGCTCGACGAAGCGGCCGCCGTCCAGCGCCCAGTTCGAGGCGACGTCCGGCCCGTGCTGCACCTTGTCCGCCATGGCGTAGACATAGTTGGCAAAGCCCCAGACCAGCGCACCGCCCTGGTTGTGCAGGATCTCCTGCATCTCTCCGTAGATCTGCGCGCGGATCGAGGGATCGGTCTCGGCCCGGCCCTGCAGCAGCAGACTGTCGAACCGCTCGTTCGAGAACTTCGTATCGTTCCAGTTCGCGCCGCCCTGATAGGCCTGGGTGAACATCCAGTCGCAGGTCGGCCGGCCGCCCCAATCGCAGGCGCACCACGGCGCCTTCAGCCAGACATTCGACCAGTAACCATCGGCCGGCACGCGGTTGACGCGCATGTTGATGCCCGCCGCGGCCAGATGCTCGGACATCAGGACCGACGCGTCGACCGCGCCGGCATAGGCCGCATCGGCTGCGGCCAGCACCAGCTCCTCGCCGGCATAGCCCGCCTTCTTCGCGTGGAACTTGGCCTTGTCGAGATCCTGGGCCCGCTGCGGCAACTCGGCATTGTGGAACGGCACCGACGGCGCGATCGGATGGTCGTTGGCCAGCGTGCCGTGACCGAGCAGGATCTTGTCCATCAGCTCCTGCCGGTCGATCGCATGCATGATCGCAAGCCGCAGGTCCGGGTTGTCATAGGGCGCCGCCGTCACGTGCATCGGCGCGGTGTAGTGCAGGAAGCCCGTCGCCTCCTCGACCCGGATACCCGGTCGGCGACCCATCAGGCCTGCCGTCTTCAGATCGACGCGGCTCATCAGATCGACCTCGCCCGAGGCGACGGCGTTCTGGCGCGCAGCGACATCGGCGACGTAGAGGATCTCGAGCTCGTCGAAATGCGCGCGGCCGTCCTTCCAATAATCGCCGCGGCGCGACATCACGGTGCGCACCCCCGGCTCGAAGCTCTGCATCTCGTAGCCGCCCGAGCCGATATAGTCCTGCCAGTTGGCGGTGCCGTCCTCGTTCGCCGGCATGATGATCAGGTGATAATCCGCCATCAGATAGGGGAAATCGGCGTTCGGCCCGCCGAGCACGAAGCGCACCGCATCGTCGCCGACCGCCTCCATGCCGTCGATCACACCGACGATGTCCTTGGCGGCCGATTTCGAATCTTCGCCACGGTGATGCTCGATCGAGGCGATCACATCGTTCGCCGTGACCGCGTCGCCGTTCGAGAAGGTCACGCCGTCGCGGATCCGGAAGGTCCAGGCGCTGGCGTCGTCATTGGCCTCCCACTCGGCCGCCGCATCGCCGACCAGCTCGCCGTTCGGCGCGATCTCGGTCAGGGTCGAGTGCGTCGCGAAACCGACCGAGATCATGTAGATATCGGTATAGGTCGCCGGATCGAGGCTGTCCGAGGTCGAACCCTCGGCAAGCGCGACGCGCAGCCGCCCGCCCTTCTGCGGTTCCGCCGCGCGCAGGCTGCCCGGCAGCGTCGCGGCGAGACCGAGCGCGGTGCCGCCCATCAGCACGCCACGCCGGTCGACGAGGCCCGTAGTCGTGATGCGGGGGGTATCGGTGGTCATGCATCTCTCCTGTCATTGGCGCCTCTGCAGGGCGCGACTGGATGTTTAGAAACCACGCAATGGAAGCAGCGTCCACCGCCTAGATCGACGCGTTCGCGGCCGGGGCCGACACGTCCTGGGCGGTGCGGGCTTGCGGGCGCGGCGCGTCCGGGCCAAGCCGTGTGGGGCGACATCGGTAAACGCCACAGCACAACCCAGAGTATGACCCAAATCCTCCTACACAACTACCCTCAGAGCCCGGTCGCCGAGAAGGCGCGCAAGGCTTTTGGCATGAAGGGGATCGCATGGTCCTCGGTCGAGATCCCGCGCCTGCCGCCGAAACCGATGCTGACCGCGCTGACCGGCGGCTACCGCCGGACGCCGGTGATGCAGATCGGCGCGGAGATCTTCTGCGACAGCCTCTGTATCTTGGAGGAGATCGAACGCCGCTTCCCCGAACCGAGCTTCTTCCCCGATGGCAGCCGGGGGCTCGCCACGGCGCTGGCGCGGTGGAGCGACGGACGCCTGTTCGACCAGTGGGTCAAGCTCATCCTCGCGGGCGCCGGCGATGCCCTGCCGCAGGATTTCGCCGCCGACCGCGGCCGTCTCTATCTCGGCCCCGATTGGGCGGCAGAACTGGAGCGCGCGCAGTCGGACCTGCCCCATCTGGCGGCCCAGGCGCGCCAGGCGCTGTCGCTGGTCGATGCGATGCTGTCGGACGGCCGGGCGCATCTGCTCGGCACGCAGCCCTCGCTCGCCGACGCGGTCTTCTGGCACGTGATCTGGTTCCTGCGCGGGCGCTGGGACGGCGGGCCACGGCTGATCGCCGAGTTCCCCGCGGTCGAGGCCTGGGAGGCGCGCGTCGATGCCATCGGCCACGGCAACCGCGGCACCGAGGTGACGCCCGAGGACGCCATCGCCATGGCCGCCGCCGCGGAGCCCGATGTGCCACCAGGCGAGGATCCGCGCGACCCGCAAGGCCTCCGCCCCGGCATGGCGGTCACGGTCGCGCCCGACACCGATGGTGGCGAGCAGCCGACCGAAGGCGTCGTCCGCGCTGCCGGCCGCGACCGCATCACCATCTTCCGCGAGAGCGCCGAGGCCGGCACGCTCGCCGTCCATTTCCCCCGCGCGGGCTATCGCGTCCGCCCGGCCTGACCGTGCCCGACACGCTGCCGACGACGCTCGCGCCCGGCGCGCCGACACCGCCCGACTTCAGCCTCGCGGGCCGTCGGGCCCTGATCACCGGCGCGGGTCGCGGCCTGGGCCTAGCCATCGCGCGGGCGATGGCGGCCTCGGGCGCGTCGGTCGTGCTGAATGGCCGCGCGGCGGCACCTCTTGAGCAGGCGGCCAGCGCGCTCCGACGCGCAGGCCACGATGCCACGACCGCAGCCTTCGACGTGACGGACCGCGCCGCGATCCAGGCATGGGCCGATGCCTCCCGCACGGATGGCGCCCTGCCCGACGTCCTGGTGAACAACGCGACCCTGCGCGACCGGCGCCCGACGGCCGAGCTGACCGTCGCGGATGCCGAGCGGGTGATCGCGGTCAACGCCACCGCCGCCTATGCGCTGACCCGCGCCGCTGCCCCGGCGATGGCGGCGGCCGGCGGCGGCGCGGTGATCAACATCACCTCGATCGCAGGACCGCGAGCGCGGCCGGGCGATCCAGCCTACACCATGGCCAAGGGCGCGCTGGAGGCCTTGACCCGGAGCCACGCGGTCGAGTTCGGCCCGTCCGGCATCCGCGTCAACGCCATCGCCCCCGGCTTCATGGCGACCGAGGCGAACAGCGCAATGGCCGACGATCCCGCCGTCGACGCCTATCTGAGCGCGCGCGCCGCCATTCCCCGCTGGGGCCGGCCCGATGAGGTCGCCGCCGCCGCCGTCTTCCTTGCAAGCCCTGCCGCCAGTTACGTGACCGGCCATGTCCTGGTGGTCGACGGCGGCCTCAGCGTCCGGATGTGATCCCCGCGCGACCGCCGCAGGGGACGGCGCCGGGTCAAGGATCGCATCGCGACCGGCAAAGCCGGCTCGTCCTTGACGCGGCGCCGTCGCCGATCACGCTCGACAAGAAGCCCTTGCGCCTTCTCCCCAGCCCAGCATGCGGTGTCCCCACCAGCGCTGACCGTCAGGCAACACCGCGGACCCGCCACACGGCGCATCCGCACAACGCATCGCGGCGACCAGCCGCGATACCGCGTGGCCTTGCGGGTCCCGACCAACCTGCTAGCACCGAAGGAGCGCCCGCCAGGAAGGACGAACCGATGACCCGCGCCGCCATCGCCCGCCGTTCCCTCCTTGCCCTGACTGCCGTCATGCCCCTCGCAGCCGGCACGCCGGCCCTCGCCGCGGAGGGCGTTATCCGCATTGGCGAGATCAATCACTTCAAGCGTTTGGCAGCCTTCGCGGAACCGTACCGCAAAGGCATGGACCTCGGCATCGCCGAGATCAACAATGCCGGCGGCGTGTTGGATCGCCGGCTCGAGATCATCTATCGCGACGACCAGGGCGAGCCGGGTGAGGCGATCCGCATCGCCGAGGAACTGGTCCGCCGCCAGCGCGTCGCGATGATCACCGGCACCATCCTGTCCAATGTCGGCCTCGCGCTGTCGTCCTGGGCGAAAGAGCGCGGTGTGGTCTATCTCGCGTCGGAACCGCTGGCCGACGCGATCGTCTGGGCCGACCATGCGCCGACCACCTTCCGCCTGCGGGCCTCGACCTGGATGCAGGCCGCGATGCTGGCCGAGCAAGCGGCCAAGACCGACGCGATCCGCTATGCCACCATCGCGCCGAACTACGCCTATGGACGCGACGCCGTGGCCGCCTTCGAGGCCAATCTGAAGCGCCTGAAGCCCGACGTGGAGTTCGTCGCCAAACAGTGGCCCGCGCTTTTCCAGATCGATGCCGGCGCCGAGGTCGAGGCGCTGGCAGCGGCCGAGCCCGAGGCGATCTACAACGTCACCTTCGGCGGCGACCTGGCGAAATTCGTCCGCGAAGGCACGACCCGCGGCTTGTTCGAGGGCCGGCAGGTCTATGGCCTGCTGACCGGCGAGCCGGAGTATCTGGAACCGCTGGGTGCCGAGGCACCGGTCGGCTGGGTAGTGACCGGCTATCCCTGGTACGCCGTTCAGGCGCCGGCGGCGCGGGCCTTCGTCACCGCCTACACCAACGCCTATAACGAGCCGCCGAAGAACGGCTCTCTTGTCGGCTACACCACGGCCAAGGCGGTCGCGGCGGCGATCCGGCGGGCCGGCTCGACCGACACCGAGGCGCTTGCGGAGGCTTTCAAGGGCCTCACCTTCGACAGCCCCGTCGGCCCGATCACCTTTCGCGAGATCGACCATCAGTCGACCATGGGCGCCTATGTCGGCACCACCGTCGTGGTCGATGGCGAGGGCCGGATGACGGACTGGACCTATCGCGACGGCGCCGCCTACCTGCCCGACGACGCGACGGTGGAGCGCTTCAAGGCGGGGCAGTGAGACTGCCCTTGGGCTAGCCGCCTGCGAAGCGGGTCGTGATGTCGATGATCACGGGCGCATGGTCCGACAGCTTGGTCTCCACCCTCGCCCTCTGCCCGGCGCCGGGCACGATGTGGAAGAAACCGCTGACCTTGCCGCCCTTCGCCTCGGCATCGACGCGGAAGCCGTAGCGGGCATCGACATCGTCATAGCGCTGCGGCGCCTTCGCCGAGAAGAGCATGGGCGAGGCCGCCGTGCCGCAACTGAAGAAATAGAAACCGTCGATCCCGACGCCCCGGCTGCCTGCACCCTGGTTCGTCGGCTTCGACGGCATCCAGAAGAAGGAGCGGTCGTCCTCGTCGGTGAGATGCGCGTTGAAGTCGCCGCCGACGATGAGGCCGTTGATCTTCTCGTCCTCGACGATTGCCGTCAGTTCGGTGATCAGCGTCTCTGCATTGTCCAAACCGCCCCGGCCGGAGGTCGCATGAAGCGCCGCGGCCAGCATCGACCGGCTGCCGTTGCTGAACAGGCGTGCCGCCGGAAAGCGCTGGCGCAGGCGCGCGCCGCTGCCGGCGCTCGTCTCGATCAGGGTGAACGACCGGCGCTTGGCAAACAGCATCGCCTTGCAGGCATGGCCGTCGCTTTGTCCATCGTCACGCTCGTCGCCCATGAAGTTGCCGTCCGGCAGCAGGGCGCTGATGACGTAACCGCCTTTCTCGGCCCGTCGGAGGTCGAGGCCCGGCTCCGTGATAAAGCCGAAAGCCGACTGTCGGCAGAGCGCTCGCAGAAGGTCGCGGCGCACAGCCGCGGCGTGGCGCTCGGCCGCGTTCGACCCTTTGGCAGGGTCGATCGTACGACGGCGCTGAAGGTTCCAGGTGAAGAGGCGCATCGCATCCTCCGTCGACCACGCAATGACTTTTCACTATGTCGCGAAGCGTCGGCCCGAGCCCGCGACCGGTCAAGGCCCCGGATGCTAGCCTCCGGTCTCGCAGCCCCGCGGCAAGATCACCGGGCTGGGCGCGAGGTCTTGGCGCGGCGGCGGCGCTCGGCCATAGGGGCGGGGCGCGCGGGTCTTCGATGACGCCCGCGCCCGGGCCCGCCGCAACAGGACGTCATGGACCTGATCGTTGCGCAGACGCTGAACGGCCTCGCCAACGCCTCGGCCCTCTTCCTGGTCGCTTCGGGGCTGACGCTGATCTTCGGCGTCACGCGGGTGGTGAACTTCGCCCATGGCTCATTCTTCATGCTGGGCGCCTATCTGGGGATCGAGATCCAGGCCCTGCTGACGGCCGTCCTGCCCGCTGGATCCGCCTTCTGGCTCGCGATGCTCCTGGCGGCACTGGCGACCGGCCTGATCGGCGCCGTGATCGAGCTTGTGATCCTCAGCCGGCTCTATCGCGCGCCCGAGCTGTTCCAGCTCGTCGTCACCTTCGGCATCGCGCTCTGCATAAAGGACCTGGCGCTGCTCGCTTTCGGACCCGAGGACCGGATCGGCCCCCGCGCCCCGGGGCTGGAGGGGACGGTGCCGGTCGCGGGCGTCGAGACGCCGGCCTACGATCTGGTGCTGATCGCCCTGATGCCGGTACTGCTCGGCGCGCTCTGGTGGCTGATCCGGCGCACGCGCTTCGGTCGCCTCGTCCGCGCGGCGGTCGAGGATCGCGAGATGGTCGCGCCCCTCGGCGTGAACCAGCGCTGGCTGTTCACCGCGACCTTTGCGCTCGGCACCGCGCTGGCGGGGCTCGGTGGTGCCTTGCAGTTGCCGCGCGGGGGCGCCGATCTGCTGATGGACCTGACGATCCTGGCGCCCGCCTTCGTCGTGGTGGTGATCGGCGGCATGGGCTCGGTCACCGGCGCGGCGCTCGCCGCAGTGATCGTGGCGCTCGCCAATGTCGCCGGCGTGACCGTGCTGCCCGAGAGCACGCTGGTCCTGACCTTCGTCGTGATGGCGGCGGTGCTCGCGATCCGCCCGCACGGCCTTTTGGGCCGTCCCGAGGCGGATCATGCCGCCCCTCCGACCGCGACGGCAGAACGCCCGCTTGGGCCGCCGGGATGGGGCGAGCGCGGCGCGGTCCTGCTGGCCATCGCGGCGCTCGCCACGCTCCCCTGGTGGGGATCGGAATTCGCGCCGTTTCTCGCCGTCGACATCATCGTGTTCTGCCTGTTCGCCGCCGCGCTGCATTTCGTCGTGGGCCTCGGCGGTCTGGTGAGCTTCGGGCACGCCGCCTATTTCGGCGGGGGCGCCTATGCTGCGGCGCTTGCCGTCACCGCCGCCGATGCGCCGATGACCCTGGCACTGGCGCTGGCGCCCGTCGCGGCGGGGTTGATGGCGCTGACCGTCGGGCTGTTCGTAACACGGCTCTCGGGCGTTTATTTCGCGATGCTGACGCTCGCCTTCGCGCAGCTTGTCTGGTCGGTCGCCTTTCAGTGGACCGAGGTGACGGGCGGCGATGACGGCATCCTCGGCATCTGGCCGGCGCGATGGGCCGACGGGCCGGTGGCGTATTTCTACCTCACGCTGGTCCTTGGCGTGGGCGGCATCCTGGTGCTGCGCCACGCCGCGCACAGCCCGCTCGGCTACGCCCTGCGTGCGGCCCGCGATGGCGAAAGGCGGGCCGCGGCATCGGGCATCCCGGTCGCGCGTATCCAGGCCGCGGGGTTCGCCTTCTCAGGGCTGATGGCGGGCCTGGCAGGCGGACTGTTCGTCTTCTCCAAGGGCTCGGTCTTCCCGAACGAGCTGGAGATCGCGCGCTCCTTCGACGCGCTTATCGTCGTGATGCTGGGCGGCGTGGGCACGCTCGCCGGCCCCGTCGTCGGCGCCGCCGCCTTCGCCTATGCCGAGGACTGGCTGACCAGGCTCGACACCTGGCGACTGTGGCTTGGGCTCGCGGTCATCGTCACGACGCTGGTCATGCCCCAGGGGATCGTCGGCACGCTGCAGCGTCTTTTTGCGCGCAGCTGGCCTCGGCGACTGCCGGCGCGCGCCGGGCGGCTATGAATGTGCTGCTAAACGTGCGCGGGCTCACCAAGCGCTTCGGCGGCGTGCGCGCGGTCGACGGGCTCTCGCTCGATCTGGCTGCGGGCGAAGTCGTCGCCCTGATCGGCCCGAACGGCGCCGGAAAATCCACCGCCTTCGACCTGATCTGCGGCCAGCGCCGACGCGATGCGGGCACCGTCACGCTGGACGGTCGTCCCCTGAGCGGCCGCAGCCCGCGCGAGGCCTGGGCCGCCGGCATCGCCCGCAGCTTCCAGGTGGCCGGTCTCTTCGCGTCGATGACCGCGGCCGAGAACGTGCAGATGGCGCTGATCGCGGCCAATCGCGGGTGCTTCCGCCTGCTGCCCCGCGCCCGCCACCAGCACAGGGCAGAGGCCGAGGCGCTGCTGGACGCCGCAGGCCTTGCCGGCGTCGGCGACCGGCCGGCTGCGGTGCTGGCCCATGGCGATGCCAAGCGGCTGGAGCTCGCCATGGCGCTGGCGGGATCGCCGCGTCTTCTGATGATGGACGAGCCGACGGCCGGCATGGCGCCCGATGCGCGCGCCGGTCTGATGCGCACGGTGCGCGAGCGGGTCCAAGCCACCAAGCTTTCGGTGCTGTTCACCGAGCATGACATGGACATCGTGTTCGCCACAGCCGACCGGGTGCTGGTGCTGGATCGCGGACGCCTGATCGCCGAGGGCGCGCCCGGCGCCGTCCGCGCCGATCCACGCGTGCGCGCCGTCTATCTGGGCGAGGAGGTGGGCTGATACTGCGCCTCGATGCGATCGATGCGGGTTATGGCGGCGCGACGGTGCTGCATGGCATCTCGCTGTCGCTGGCGCCGGGCGAGGTCGTCGCGCTGATGGGCCGGAACGGCGCGGGCAAGTCGACCACGCTGAAGGCGGCGATGCAGATCGTGCCCCCCACCGCAGGCCATGTCGTGCTGGACGGCGAGGAGATCACCGGCGCGGAACCCTGGGCGGTGGCGCGGCGTGGCCTCGGCTATGTGCCGGAAGACCGGCGCGTGTTCCCCGGCCTGACCGTCTTGGAGAACCTGGATATCGGCCGCCAGCCGCCGCGCCCGGGCCTCACCCCCTGGGACGAGGCCGCGCTGATGGCGTTGTTCCCGAACCTCGCCGAGCGCGCGGGGACGCCGGCCGGCGCGCTGTCGGGCGGCGAGCAGCAGATGCTGAGCATCGCACGCACCCTGATGGGCAACCCACGCGCGCTGCTGCTGGACGAGCCGTCCGAGGGCATCGCCCCCGTCATCGTTCAGGCCCTGGTCGCGACGGTCGCCGAGCTCAAGGCCGCGGGCATCGCCATCCTGCTGTCCGAGCAGAACCTGCGCTTCGCCCGCGCCGTGGCCGACAGGGCGGTCGTGCTGGACGGTGGCCGTGTCGTGTTCGAGGGGACGCTCGCCGCGCTCGACGCCGACGCTGGCCTGCGCAACCGCCATCTGGCGGTCTAGGCGCCGGGCGCCGAGCCGGGGCCCGGTCATGCCCACCGCTACGGCCCCACCGCCGCGGCCTCACCGCGACGGCCCCACCGCCGCGGCCCCACCGCGACGGCCCCACGGCCAAGGCCCCGTCGCTATGGCGACGGCCGGCGCCATCGAATCGCCACCCCCACGGCTATCCTATGGGGGCGAGGTCGCCATGCTCCACCACGCCACCCAGACGCCGCCATGCCGCCTGCGCGCGAGCCCCCCGAGCGCAGGGCTCGTCGGTCTCGTCCTTTGCCTGGCGCTGATCGCCATCGCGGCGCCTGTCAGCGCGCAAAGCCTGGTCCAGATCGCCCGCGCGCAGGCCACGCTGAACGCCGCAGGCTACGAGGCCGGCACGCCCGACGGCGTGATGGGGCCGCAGACGGTCGACGCGGTCGAGGCCTATCAGCGCGCCGAGGGCCTCGCGGTGACGGCCACGCTGGACGAAGCGACCCTGGCGGGGCTTGCCGAGACCGAGGCCGCCAATCGCGCGCGGCGTCAGGCGGCTGAGGCCAACCGGGCCAGGCCGCCGGCGCGGACACCCGTCAGGGTCACCACCCGACCCGGCGAGCGCGGCGGGATCACCCGGCACGACCCGGCCAGCAGGCGTCGCCACGCAGCACCCGCCGGCGGCGACGCCGGACGGCGCCTGCCGAGCAGTACTAGGCCCGCGTCCGAGGGACCGGACCAAGCGCCGAACGGGCAGGCAAGCGCACCCGACGGCCTGCCCTGGCCCTTCCCCATGCCAGAGATCGACAGCGGGCCCGAGCAGGCGAGCCAAGGCGGGCCGGTGACCAAGCGACCGGGCCGCGACGGTGGCCTAGACGGGCGGCACGGCACGCATGGCGCGCCCGGGCTTGGCGACGAGGCCGAGGAGCGTGTCGTCGTCCTCGGCCGCTACGCCTTGCCGAACGCCGACGATCTGCGCGATCTGGGCGTGCCGTCCTTTCCGATCCCGGCCTGGCTGACGCAGTGGCGCCTCGGCTTGATCCTGATCGGTCTTGTCCTGCTCTCGATCCTATGCAAGCGGCTGGCGCGGCGCGCGCGGCCCAGCCGACCCGTGCGCCCGGGCTATCGACGCGATCCCGACGACCGGGCACTGGACCCGCAGGGCAGCATCACCATCCGTGCGGCGGGCGCCCACCAGGCCATGGCCGGTGGCGGCCCGCGCTGACGCCATCGTCCGCCGCGACCGCCCGCCTTCCGCAACGGCACCCACACCGATACACTCCGCAGGCGTTTCAGGGACGCATTTCAGCGGGAGGGCAGTGTGCAGATCGAGAAGCTTGGAGAGCGGCGCCTCGATGCCGCCGATGCCCGTGCCGAAAGCGTCCTGACCGAATGGCGCGCCGGCCAGAAGCGGTTCTACACCCTGGCGCAGAAGGGCAGCTTTGCCGATTGCTGCTACGACCATGGCCGCCTGCTGGCCAAGCAGATCGAGACCGGCGTCTTCCCCGAGATCCTCGACACCATCGCGACCGACACCGACGCCAGCGACGCGACCGAGCGCGGCAAGCTGGACCGGCTGATGGAGGCGCTGTTCGCCCGCATTACCGACGACCTTCACGCCGCCTGCGGCGAGACGTTTCGAAAGGGCATCAGGGCGCTGGAACAGGGCTATTTCGACGGTCTCGCTGATCCGGCCTTCCGCTCGCGCGACGTGGTCATGGCCTGCCTCGCCATCGATGCGGGCAATGTGGCGACGGGTATCTCGCGCCTACTGACGCGGCCGGGCCATGCCCGCACGGCCAGCGTGCTGGACTATGCGATCGGCGCGCTCATGCGCCACGGTCGCGGCCGGGCCGAGCGCAACCTGCATACCGAGTTCGCGCTCGACCATGCGTCACTGGGCCGGCACCTGGCCGAGGGTCTGCGCGCCCGTCCGCCGGCCGGCATGGGCTGCACGGGTTTCTTCGCGGGCGCCGCCGACACGACCGACGGCGCGCGGGCCGTGCATGCCCGCACCTTCGACGGCGCCTTCTTCGCCTGGAACGAGCATCCGGTCGTCCACCTGATCGACGAGCGCCCGACCGATGCCGGCTATCTGCGCTTTGCCGCCATCGGCACCGCAGGGCTGGTCTATCCCGGCGGGATCAGCGGCGTGAACGAGGCCGGCATCGCGTGCTCGCTGCACCAGATGTCGACCGTCAACTTCGCCGTCGGGCAGCGCGAGGACGGTTTCGAGATCGCCCCCTATGTGCAGCAGCGCATCCTGCGCGAGGCCCGGTCGCTGGACGAGGCCGTCGCCGTCGTGCGCGGCGTCAAGCACTTCGCGTCCTGGACCATCCTGGTCAGCGACGCCGCCAAGGGCGAGGCGATCGCGATCGAAATCAACGGCCGGGAAGACGAGCGCGAGCGCTACCTGCCGGCGATCGCCGTGCGCGCAGCGGCGCCCCGGGTGGTGCAGACCAATCATTTCCTCGCCGACGCGCTCCGCGAGACCTTCGATTTCTGGGGCGACGCGCATTTCACCAAGACGCTCGGCAAATGGCAGGAGACGCGGGCCCGCACCGAGACGGTCGCGGCCCGGCTCGACACGCTCGGCGACAACCGGCTGCTGGACAAGGCCGAGGCGCTGTCGCTCATGGCCAACCACGATGACGCAACGGTCGGCGGGGCAAGTCGCAGCCTTGGCCGGACGGTGTGCAAGGCCTATGGGCTGATGGGCTCGATCGCGCTGGCGGCGAAGGACCGGGCTGGCGCACCCGCCGACGCGATCGCGGCGACCATCGGCGACCGGATGCCGGGCAACCACGCGACGCTGGTCAGCTTCGCCATCGACTGGGCGGCGGGGACGCTGATGCCGAACGCCCCGATCACAGCGCAGACCGTGACCGATGACCGGCGACGAGCGCTCGCGCATTACACCGCCGCCTTTCGCATCATCACGCGGCCGAGACGCCCGGACGGCCGTTACTTCGCGCGGCGGCCGACGGCCAACGAGCGTCGGGCCCTGCGCGGCCAGGCGCTCGCCGAGTTGGATCGCGCCATCGCCCTGACCGAGGCCGGCGGCAATCCCGATCCCGCCTTCCGCTACATCCGCGCGCGGCTGTCCCATGAGGCGGGTCTCGGCGCGAGCGGCACCGCGGCGCGGGCCCTGCTGGAGCAGGCGGCCGATGACTGGCAGGTGCTGGAGGGCCTTGCCGCCGGGGGCGCCGTGACGCTGCACGATTGGGAACGGGCGCGTATCCACATTCTGGCCGCGGCGACGGACCATGCGCTGGGGCGCGGCGACGACGCATCGCGCGAGGCGAAGACGACGCTCGGCCGGGCGGCGATCGACCGGGTGGCCGCGGCGCTGTTCCCGAACGGCGCCAAGCATCCCGATATCAAGGCCTGGCAGGCGCTGGCGCTGAAGATCGACGAGCAGGGCGCCGGGGCCGATCTGCCCGACATCGACTGGGTGACGGTAGAGTAGCCGATATCGAGACGTGGCCGCGCCAGTGTCGGCCGCGCCAGTGTCGGCCGTGTCGATCTCTGGCCGCGCCGGTCACGGCGCGCTCACCGCGTGACCGGCGGACCGCGATTGACTAGCGTCTGTCGACGTCCCCTGCCAGACGGAGCAGCCCAGTGTCCGACCCAGTGTCCGACCCAGTGTCCGACCGCGCGTCGGGCCCCGCATCCGATCCGCTTTCCGGCTCGGCGTCCGACGCCGACGCACTGACACTCGCCGACCCGCTCTGGCCCGAGCGGCGCGAAGAGCTGATGACGCCGGCCGAGATCGGGGCGATCAGCGGTCTCGACTTCATCCGCGGCATCGCCGAAGGGCGCCTGCCCTCGCCACCGATCCTGCGGCACATGGGGGCACGCTTCACCGCGGTCGCGCATGGCCGGGTCGAGATCACCGCGACGCCCTCCTTCGCGGTCTACAACCCGATCGGCAGCGTGCATGGCGGCTGGTACGGCACGCTGCTCGACAG
The DNA here is from genome assembly GCA_039199465.1 of Pseudomonadota bacterium. Classification (GTDB taxonomy): domain Bacteria; phylum Pseudomonadota; class Alphaproteobacteria; order Rhodobacterales; family Rhodobacteraceae; genus Thermohalobaculum. Next base: position 2,569 of record JBCCSW010000038.1, on the reverse strand, counting down.
CGCGCTGTCCTGCGCGGTGCAGACCGCCCTGCCCCAGGGCCGCGGCTACACGACGCTGGAGTACAAGGTGAACATCCTGCGCGCCGCCTCGGAACGGACCGGGGCGCTGCGGGTGATCGGCCGGATCGACCATGTCGGCCGCTCGACCGGCATCGCCCATGGCTGGGTCGAGGATGACGGCGGCAAGCGCTATGCCACCGGCAGCGCGACCTGCCTGGTCATCGACCTGCCGACCGCCTCCTGACGGAGAGGGCGATGAGCGAGCGCATCACACTTAGGGCCAGCATTACGGGGCGCGTGCAAGGCGTGGGTTTCCGCGACTGGACGCGCGACAACGCCCATCGTCTGGGCCTGTCGGGCTGGGTGCAGAACGAGGGTGACGGCAGTGTCACCGCCGTCTTCTCGGGTCCGACCGCAGTGGTGGACGAGATGCTGTCGCGGTGCCGCGACGGCCCGCCCTGGGCGCGTGTCGACAACATCGCGGTCGACATCCTGGACGACGCGCCGCACGGCCCGTTCCAGAAGCGGGTGGCTTACTAGGCAATCGCAGCCGCCGTCCGGGTGCGCTGCCCGTTCGGGCGGCTGGATCACGCCGCAGCGGCGGGTACGGCCAACACGCGGTCCAGGCCGCCGGCCAGATCGGCGATCAGATCGTCCGGGTCTTCCAGACCGATATAGACGCGCATCACCCGCCCGTCCGGCCTGCCGGAGCGCGGCCAAGTCGTTGCAGTTCGCGCGCGCGCCGGTTTCGTCGGCAAGATCAGGCTCTCGTAGCCGCCCCAGGAAAAGCCCATGGAGAACAGCCTAAGCTCGTCCACCAGCGCCGCGACATGGGCGTCCGACGACCGGTCCGCCGGCAGGATGAAAGCAAAGAGCGATCCAGCCCCCGTGAAGTCGCGCTGCCAGAGTGCGTGGCCCGGATCGTGCGGCAGCGCCGGGTGAATGACATCGGCCACGCCTGGATGAGCGTGCAGCCAGTCCGCGACGCGCAGCCCCGCCACCTCGTGATGCTTCAGCCGCGTCGGCATGGTGCGCAGGCCCCGCAGCGCCAGCCACGCATCGTCGGCCGAGACGCCGGCGCCGAGATCGCGCCAGAACGGCTGCAGGTAACGGTCATAGATCTCCTCGCTGGCGGTAACGGCGCCCAGCAGCAGATCGGCGTGGCCGCCGACATACTTCGTCAGCGCCTGCATCGAGATATCGACGCCATGGCCGAAAGCGTCGAAGAACAGCGGCGTCGCCCAGGTGTTGTCCATCATCACCAGCGCGCCGGCCCGATGGGCGGCGGCGGCGATCGCCGGCACGTCCTGCACCTCGAAGGTCCAGGAGCCCGGGCTCTCCACCAGCACCAGCCGCGTCGTCTGGCGCATCAGTGCCGCAATGCCGGCACCGAGCAGCGGATCGTAATAGTCGACCTCGACCCCCAGCCGCGTCAGCGTCCGTCGAGCGAAGGCGCGCGTCTCGCCATAGACGCAGTCGGGCAGCAGGCAGTGATCGCCGGGCGACAGCACCGCAAGCATCGGCAAGGTAACCGCCATCAGCCCGGTCTGGGCCAGCCGCGTACGATAGCCGGCCGGATCGAGGTCGCCGATCTCCAGATCCCGCAGCGCCGCCTCAAGCTCGAAGGTCGACGTCACGCCGTGCAACCCGTAGGTCAGACCGTCGCCCGAGCGGGTGGCATTTGCGGCCAGCAGGTCGGCATAGGTCGGGAACACGATCGTCGAGGCCCGGGTCAGCGGCGGATTGACGATCCGCGCTTCTTTTGCCGAACTGCGACCGCCGGTGACGGCGCGGGTGGCATTCTTCATCGTCGGGCCTCCTGTCGGCGCGGGATATCGACGGGGAACGCGCCCGCCGTCAAGCCAGGCGACCCGATGACGCCTCGTCAACACGCTTGCCCTGCAAACACGCAGAATGCCCGGAAATTGGACGCTGGACGGCAGGTTTAGCTGCGGTGCGGAAAGAATGCCGGGGATTTGAGCAGAAGCGGCGCGGTTGCCTCGCTCTTCGCTTGACGTATGCCGACGCGCGAGGTCACAAAACCGCGGGATGCGGCACCGGTTTTCGGCTGCGGCACTCAGCACGTGCAAGGAAAGCACGGCTGCAACTGACAGAGAGGCACATGATGAAGACTTCGGTAATCCTTGGCGCGGCAGCTGCCGTCGCGCTGATGACGGGCACCGCCAGCGCGCAAAGCACGCTGGAGACGGTGAAGGAGCGCGGATCGCTGAACTGCGGCGTCTCGACCGGCCTCGCAGGTTTCGCGTTCACCGACGACACCGGCACCTGGGATGGCTTCGACGTGGTCGTCTGCCGTGCCGTCGCTGCGGCTGTACTCGGCGACGCCACCGCTGTCGAGTTCACGCCGACCACCGGCAAGACGCGCTTCACCGCGCTCGCCTCGGGCGAGATCGACATGCTGGCGCGCAACACCACCTGGACCTTCACGCGCGATGTCGACCTGAAGTTCACCTTCGTCGGCGTGAACTACTACGACGGTCAGGGCTTCATGGTCCCGTCGTCGCTCGACGTCACCTCGGCCAAGCAGCTGGACGGCGCGACCGTCTGC
>JBCCSW010000037.1:0-17072 GCA_039199465.1 Pseudomonadota bacterium | reverse complement strand
CACGGTCAGCCGGTGCGGGTGGTGGATGTAGTCGAAGCCGAAGCGACCCTTCACGCAGAGGCGGTTCTGGTTCGCCGGGCCCTCGATCCCCTCGACCCAGGCGATCTTCTCCTCGCCCTTGTCGTCTTTCTTGATCTTGAACGAGAGCTGGCAGCCGACGCCGCAATAGGGGCAGACCGAGTTCACCTCGCGGTCGTAGTCCTTGCTCGAGCCCTTCTGCTCGGCATCGACCGCGGCCGCGGGCATCAGCGCGCCGGTGGGGCAGGCTTGGACGCATTCGCCGCAGGCGACACAGGTGCTGTCGCCCATCGGATCGGCTTGGTCGAACACGATCACGCTGTCATGGCCGCGACCGGCCATGCCGATCACGTCGTTCACCTGCACCTCGCGGCAAGCGCGGACGCAGAGGTTGCACTGGATGCAGCTGTCCAGGTTGACGCGCATCGCCTTATGGCTGTCGTCGAACAGCGGCACGCGATGTGCTTCGATCTGCGGAAAGCGGCTGGTCTCAATGCCGACCAGTTGCGCCATGTCCCAGAAATGGCTGTCGCGGTCATGCGCCTCGGCGCGGACGGGCTGATCGGCGACGAGCAGCTCCATCACCATCTCGCGCGCTTTCGCGGCGCGGGTCGAGCCCGTGTTGACGACCATACCCGCGCGCGGCTTGCGGATGCAGGAGGCGACGAGCGTGCGCTCGCCCTCGACCTCGACCATGCAGGCCCGGCAGTTGCCGTCGGCGCGGTAGCCGGGCGCGTCGCGATAGCAGAGATGCGGGATCGTGGTGCCCAGCCGCTTGGCGACCTCCCACAGGCTCTCGCCCGGATAGGCGCTGACCTCGCGGCCATCCAGGATGAAGTCGATCGTCTGGATCGTCGAGCCGTCAGGCATGGCTGGCCTCCTGTGGAGCTGGCCGTGTCGCGCCGAAGCGCGCGTGAGGTGTGTGTTCCGTGGCGACGTGCCCTGCGTCGAAACGCTGGGCTGGCACGCTGAGCATGGTATCGGGCTTCAGGTCGGTCATTTCGACGTCCGCCCGGATCAATCCGCGTAGGCGCAGATGTTGGGCATGACGGCCCGGTGGGTCCCGCAGTACTCCACCCACCAGACGTCGTTGGTCACTGCGCTCCAGTCGACCACCCGCCACCTCGCGCCCTGGCGCGCGTAGACGACGTTGATGCCGGTGCCCGAAAAGGTCCGCATGTCGACGTCGTTGTCGGCGATGTAGGCGTCCTCGAACCGGCGCGGGTCGCCGCCGGGGCGCATGGGCAGCAGCACGCCGTAGCCGACATCGCCCGCGACCCGCAGCGTGTCGACGACGAACAGCAGCGGCGGGCCGTGAAAGCCCTCGGCCAGCGGCCGGATCGCGTTCATGAGATCCTTGCGGGTCTGGCTGCCGCGCGCAGGCTCGTCCCAGGCCATGGCAGGCCCGGCCGAGAGCGCCACGGCGATGGCCGCGGCCAGGATGCCGGCAAGGCGCATCACCCGCGAATCTCGTCGGCGAAGTGCTTCATGGTCAGCCGGATCGGGTTGGGCGCCGCCTGGCCCAAGCCGCAAATCGAGGCGTCGCTCATCACCTGGCACAGATCTTCCAGCAGATCGGTGTCCCAGCGATCTTCCTGCATCAGCTTGACGGCCTTCTCGCAGCCGACGCGGCAGGGGGTGCACTGGCCGCAGCTCTCGTCCTCGAAGAACTTCAGCATGTTGAGCGCGGCGTCACGCACGCGGTCCTGGTCGGACAGCACGACCACGGCGGCCGAGCCGATGAAGGTGCCGTGCGGCTGCAGCGTGTCGAAGTCCAAGGGTACGTCGTTCAGGCTTGCGGGCAGCACGCCCGAGGACGGCCCGCCCGGCTGATACGCCTTGAAGACATGACCCGCGGCCATGCCGCCCGCGGCCTCGATCACGTCCGTGATGGTCGAGCCGGCGGGCAGCAGATAGACGCCCGGCTTCGCGACCCGACCCGAGATCGAGTAGGAGCGCAGGCCCTTGCGGCCGTTCTTCTCGACCGTATTCAGGATCTCGGGTCCCTCGCGGCAGACCCGCGCGACCCACAGCAGCGTCTCGACATTGTGGACCAGCGTCGGTCGGTCGAAGATGCCGACCTGCGCAACGAAGGGCGGGCGGTGCCGCGGCAGGCCGCGCTTGCCCTCGATACTCTCGATCATCGCGGATTCTTCGCCGCAGATATAGGCGCCCGCCCCGCGGCGGACTTCGACATAGTCACGGGGGACGATCCCGGCGTCCTCCAGCTCGGCGATCTCGCGCGCCAGGATCTCCAGCACCGCCGGATACTCGTCGCGCATGTAGATCCAGACATGGTCGGCCTCGACCGCCCAGGCGGCGATCAGCATGCCCTCCAGGAACAGATGCGGCGTGCGCTCGAGATAGTGGCGGTCTTTGAAGGTGCCGGGCTCGCCCTCGTCACCGTTCACCGCCATATAGCGCGGCCCGGGCTCGGCGCGCACAAAGCTCCATTTCCGGCCCGACGGGAAGCCGGCGCCGCCCAGACCGCGGATCCCGGCCTCCAGTACCAAATCTTGCACCTCGTCGGGCGTCTTGGCACCGTCGCGCAGCGCCTGGAGCGTCTGATACCCGCCGCCTGACCTGTAGGCGTCGAAAGCCTCGTAGTCCGGCAGGTGCGCGTGGGTGTCGTTCGCGTCGATGGCGGCCTGCACCTTCTCGGGCGTGGCGAAATCGACATGGTTGTGCCCGACCTCGCAGGTCGGTGCGGTGTCGCAGCGGCCCATGCAGGGCGCGCGGACGACGCGGACATGGGCGGGGTTCATCCCCTCCTCCAGCGCCGCCTTCAACGCGTCCGCGCCGGCAAGCTGGCAGCTCAGGCTATCGCAGACGCGCACGGTCAGGGCTGGGGGCGGTGCGTCGCCTTCATGCACCACGTCGAAATGGGCATAGAAGGTCGCGACCTCATAGACCTCCGTCTGCGCCATGCGCAGTTCCTCGGCCAGCGCGCGGATGTGGCGGGCCGAGAGATGACCGAAATGATCCTGTATCAGGTGGAGAAACTCGATCAGCAGATCGGCGCGTCGCTCGCGGGTGCCGAGGAGGTGGAGAACGTCGCGATGCGCCTCGTCGTCGAGCTGTCTGCCCTTGGGGGTGGCGCGGCCTTTACCCTTGCCGTCTTTCCAAACGCCCAGTCTGTTGTCGAGCGGTGCCATCCCGGTGCCTCCCATTGCGACATAGCACTCGTGGAGCAGCCAGAAAATGAGATCAAAGATCGTTTTTCTATCCAGCCATAAGGCAGCCTTATCAAAACGCCTCGCGAAGGCCCGCAACGATAGTCTCGGCCTCTCACAGCGCCGCAGCGGCGCTTGAGAAGCGGTGGTTGGCGTGGTGGCCGATCGGGTACCAGCCGCGGCCGTTTTCGGGGTCGCGTCGATACTCCTCGACGCCGAAACCACCGTCGGTCCGGCGGAACAGGTCGACGCAGCGCAGCCCGCCATCGAGCGGGATCGACCTCAAGATGCTATGCGGAGGCGCCATCGCGAAAACCGACGCTGTCGCGGTTTAGGCGGGTTCTGCTGCCATCTCCGCCGCGACATCGGCCGCGGTGCGCAACACCGCGCTGACCGCCGGCGGCTCGAACCCCGCATCCGGCAGGAAGGCCGCGACCGAGCGGGACAGCGCCGGCTCCTGCAGCGCGAGGCGGCGCAGTCTCAACCCGCTCTGCGGCACCAGAACGGGCGGCGCGTTCGAGGGTGCCACCGTCGCCGCGCAGCCATCCGCGACGAAGGCGTAGAGCGTCGAGAGATCGTTGGTCTCGAACACCGGGCGCGCGCTGGTACCCGCCTCGCGGAATGCCGCATCGACGATCCGACGGTTCTTCATGTCAGGCGTCAGCAAGGCCAGCGGCAGCGCCGCCGCCTCGGCCCAGGTCACCGTATCGCGCGCGGCGCCGACAAGGGGCTCGGGCGCCACCAGCACATAACCCTCGCTATAAAGAAAGCGCGGCTCCTTCACGCCAGCCGCGCCCACCCCGGCCACGGGGATGTCGCTGACCGCCTCGTCGCCGACATAGCTGATCCCGATATCGAAGCGACCGGCGGCCAAGCCCGACGCGATCTCCCCGGCCGAGGCCGAACGGATCACCGGCACGACCCGCGCATGGGTCGCGCGCACTGCCGTGGCCACGCGGGCTGCGAAGGACAGCGCCGTCGGGATGACGCCGAGCGTCACATGGCCCACGACCTCGCCGCGCCCGCCCGTGATCTCGCCCATCATGGCGTCGTGTTCGGCCAGCAGGCGGCGCGCCCAGCCGAGCAGGATCTCCCCTTCCTCGGTGAAGCCCGCGAAGCGCGCGCCGCGACGGACGAGCTGCGTGCCGAGCGTCGACTCGAGGTTGTTGATCCGAAGCGACAGCGCCGGCTGCGAGATGCCGCAGGCCTCGGCCGCGCGGGTGAAATGCTCGTGCTGGGCGAGGGCTGCGAACAACTGCAGGTCGCGCAGGTCGATGCGCATGGCCGAGGGCTCCGATAGGCTGCGCCGTGACACTATCGCCGGGCGCAAGCGGCGCCTAGAGCGCCGCCGATGCCTCGACGATCAGCGTGGCGCCGAGCGAGGCGAAGAAGGCCGCGACGCCGGCCAGCACCCAGGGGCCAGCGCGGGCGAAAGCGGCGGCCGCGGGCGGGGTCGAGAAGGCGATCGCATAGCCGGCATGCCCAGCGCAGGCGACGACGACGCTGCCGGCGATCATGGCGGCGACCGCTTCCGGCGCCGCCGTCGCGGCCGGAAAGATCGTCACCAGCACCAGCCAGGTGGTCAGCGCCTTCGGATTGGCGGCGAGCACCGCGAGGCTGGTCAGAAAGGCGTCGCGCGCCGTGATCTGCCTGCCCTCGGCCTGGCCGAGGCGGCGCGCCCAGGCCGCCCTGGCATAGCGCCAGGCAAAGACGATCAGCAGCGTCCCGCCGAGCGCCGTCAACAGCGGCTGCGCCCAGGGCAGCGCCTGGAACACGACCCGGGCGCCTGTCATCGCCAGCAGCGCCCAGCCGAGCACCCCGATCGCGATCGCGGGCACTACCGCCAGCGCGACGGCGCGGCCCGAGCCGACGGCGATGGCTACCGTCGTGAAGACGTTCGGCCCAGGGCTGAGGATGTTGCCGGCGAAGACCGCCCAGGCCGTCACCATCTGCGGCCAGAGCGCTACGATACCCAGCGCGCCGTCGGCCGTCGTTCCCGACAGGGCGGTCGCGCTCACTCCTTCGGTGCCGTAGCCAGCATTGCGGGTGTCTCGCGAAAGTCGTCGAACCACTTGGTGATCTTCTTCGCCTTCGGCCGCCACGGGATGCCCGGAAAGCGAAAGTCCATGTAGCCGAGCGCAGAGGCGAGGGCGATGTGATCGATCCGGATCGCGCCGGTGACCATCGCGTCGGCGTCCTTCTCGAACGCCTCGATCGCGCGGGCGATCTTGCCGTGCATAGCGTCCACCATCGGCTGGTGGCGCGCGCCTGCCGGCCGGAGGGCGTATTCGTAGATCGCAAGCACGCCGGCATCCATCATGCCGTCGGCCATTGCCTCGCGCGTCAGCAGCTTGAAATCGCCCGACGCATACAGCCCGCCGCCGGTCTTCTCATCCAGGTATCGGCAGATCACCCGGCTGTCGAACAGCGTCAGGCCCTCATCGGTGACCAAGCAGGGGATCTTGCCGATCGGGTTCTGACCCAGCACCTGCTTGTTCGGCGTGGTTGGTTTGGTGGGGGCGAGGACAAGCTGGACATCCTCCACCAGGCCCTTGAGGTAAAGGACCAGCATGACCTTCCGGACAAAGGGCGAGGTCGGCGAGAAGTACAGCTTCACGGGGGTGTCTCCTGTCGTGCGACCGGCCCCGCCTTGGGGTCCGTCGCCATGTCGGGCGGTGCGGGTCCAGCCGCGGGCGGGCGGGTCCCAAACAGGCGGGCGAGCACCATCGAGGTGCGCGGGACGTAGGCATAGGGCGTCGAAGGGCTGGCACCCGGCCGTCGCGCGGCACGATAGAGGGCGAAGACGATCAGCGAAAGATGCGCCACCGCGATCAGGTCGAACATCGCTCCCGGCCCGCGCGCCGCGATCAGCTGCGCCGAGACCAGCGGTGCCGCGATCGCACCCAGCGAGAAGAAGAAGATGATCGACGCGTTCAGGTCCACGATCATCTCGGGTGGCGCGTAGTCGTTGGCGTAGGTCGTCGCCAGCGAATAGAGCGGGAAGGCCGTCGCCCCGAAGACGAACGCGCCGAGCGCAAGCGCGATCTCGATCGTGGCGCTGCTGGCCGACAGCGTCTCGATCCCGTGGCCGAGGAACAGGCATCCTGGCAGCGTCGCCGCCGAGATGCCGATCATCACCCTCCGTCGGTCGACCCGGTCCGCCAGCCAGCCGACCGGCCATTGCGCCAGCTCCCCGCCGACCAGTCCCGCAATCAGAAACAATGCGACACTGCCTGCGCCGAGATCGAGCCGCAGCACGTAGACCGGCCCCGTCATTCTGAACGCCGCACCGGACAGCGCCGCCACCAACACCGCCGCCATCGCCGCGGGCGACAGGCGCCACGCGGCAAGCGGGCGCAGCGCCGGCGCCGTTGGCGTCTCGGGCGCCACGCGCTTTGTGAGCGCCAGCGGCAGGAGACAGAGGCAGCAGAATGTCGCGACCACGTTATAGGCGATGAAGGAGGCGGGATCGAGCAGCGCCACCATGCCCTGCGCGCCGATCTGCGCGGTCATGTCGGTCAGGCGGAAGATGCCGTAGACGCGGCCCCGGCTCTCGTTCGGGGTCTTCGCCTGCAGCCAGCTTTCGATCACGGTATAGGCCGTGGCGATGGCGATGCCGGTCAGCATGCGCAGCAGGGCCCAGGCATAGGGCAGCTCGAACACCGGGTGCAGCAGCGCGCCGACGGCCCCGATCGCGGCGGCGGCGGCAAACACGCGGCTATGGCCGACGCCGCCGATCAGGCGCGGTGCCAACACGCAGCCGAGCAGGAAGCCTGCGAAATGCGCCGAGCCGAGGAGGCCGATCTCCTGGTCAGTGAAGCCCCGCGCGGTTGCGGCGAGCACATCGAGCGGGCCGAGCGATCCTGAGCCGAACTGGACCAGCATGATCGAGGCGAAGAGGGCGGCGAAGGAGACGATCGCGGTCATGGTGCCGGGTCGGTGGTCTTCTGGTCGTGCGTCTGCTGATGGCAGGCATCATCGGCCGCTGCGGCGCGGCAAGCTGTACCGTGCGCGACAGGCCCGGCCGCAAATCCGCGAAATGGCACAGATGCTCTCCCATATCGGGAAAACGATCCGTTAACTATAGTCTCTGATGGCAACTTTCTCTTTACGTTGATACTTCGTGTCTTGACGCAGGCGGCGAGGTCGATGCCGTAGACCCGTCGAAGCGTGCCCGGTCGAAGAACTCGACCCCCTTGGTTTTGGGTGGTCGAAGGACGGGCGTTAGACATGAAAATCGTGGAGTTTTATGCGGGCTGTTCGCGCCCCGTGCGTTGGACCGTGACCGGCCTGCTGGTTGCTACGCTGGCGCTGGGCCTGGCAGGACCCGCCGCCGCCGAGGAGGCGGAGCAGCGGATCGATGGCGGCTTCTATGGGGGCATCCAGGGCGGCTATGCGGTGCCCGACGCGCGCTTCAGCCTGGGCGGCTCGGGCCTCGGCGATCTGCGCGCCGACGGCTTTCGCGCGGGCGTCTTCGGCGGTTGGGCGCTCCGCCGGGGCAGTCTGATCGGCGCGGTCGAGGTCGATGGCGGTGTCGCCACAGGCGACGGCATGCTGTCGGCCATGGGCACGTCGTTCCGCGTCGAGCCGGAGTTCACGGCGGGTGTCAGCCTGCTCGGCGGCGCGGTGATCGAGGAACGCGGCGTCTTGTACCTGCGCGCCGGCTATCAAGCATTGGTCGTCGATGCAGAGCTCGCCGGCACCGAGACGCGCGATGCCCTTCATGGCGTGCGCATCGGCGCGGGCGCCGCCTTCGCGATCAGCGAAGACGTCTCGCTGCGCACCGAATACGTCTACAGCTTCTTCAGAGACAAGGACTACGACGCAGGGCCTGCGCAGTTGCGTGTCGAGGCTCGGCAGGGCGTGGCGCGGATCGGCGTGGTCTTCGGCTTCTAAGCCCGCCAGAAGACCGCCGCGCCACTGCGGCAGGCCGACGGGGTGCGGCTGGGCCACGCTGGAAGAGGGCGGCGATCCGGCACCTTGCCGGGCGCCGCGACTGATTGCTAATTGAGACCATGCTGCCCGGCCCCTAAGGCTCATGGAGGAGTGGCGTGAACGCATGGGCTGGGACGAGCCGATCCGGTAGAAGCGCCGGCGCGCTCGAGAAACCGGGCGACACTGACGGCACTGAGCCATCGACCGCGCCCGAGCAGGAGAGCGAGCGCGCCCGCTCGGCCCGCATCGCGCCGTTGCGCGGTCTGCTGCCGTTCCTGCTGCCCTATCGGTTGCGCATCATCGCGGTCTCCATCGCGCTCGTGCTGGCCGCGGGGTTCACTTTGGCCGTGCCGGTCGCCTCGGGCCGGGTGATCGACGTGATCATGTCCGGCGACTTCGGCCTGGTGGACGAGTATTTCTTCGCGCTGATGGGCGTCGCCGGTGCGCTGGCCGTGGCCACGGCGATGCGCTTCTATCTGGTGTCCTGGTTGGGTGAGCGGGTCGTCGCCGACATCCGCAAGGGCGTCTTCAACCACGTCCTGGCCATGAGCCCCGAATTCTACGAGCGGATCATGACGACCGAGGTCGTGACCCTGCTGACGACGGACACGGCGATCATCCAGACCGTGGTCGGCTCCACCGTCTCGATCGCGCTTCGCAACGTGCTGCTGCTGATCGGCGGGCTGGTCGCGCTGGTCGTTACCAGCCCTAAGCTGACGGCGATGACACTGCTGATCGTGCCGGCAGTGGTTTTCCCGATCCTGATCCTAGGCCGCAGAGTGCGCCGGCTTTCGCGCCTCAGCCAAGACCGGGTGGCCGATGCTGCGAGCCATGCCGGCGAGATGCTGCAGGCCGCCCAGACCGTGCAGGCCAACACCTTCGAACCGCAGGCGACAGGCGTGTTCGATGCCAAGGTCGAGGAGGCCTTCACCACCGCCCGCCAGCGGTTGATCGCCCGCTCGCTGTTGACGGTGCTGGTCATCTTCTTCGTCTTTGCAGGCGTCGTGGGCGTCATCTGGATCGGTGCGCGCGACGTGATGAACGGCACGATGTCGCCCGGGCAGATGACGCAGTTCGTCCTGTTCGCCGTTTTCACCGCCGGCGCCGTCGGCGCCCTGTCCGAGGTTTGGGGCGAACTGCAGCGCGCTGCTGGCGCGACCGAGCGGTTGGCCGAACTGCTCGCGATGTCCTCGCCCGTTGCCGATCGCGCCGCCGGCACTGCGGCCGATGCGCCAACACGGGCCCGGGCGACCGGCGCGATCGCGTTTCGGGACGTGCAGTTCGCCTATCCCAGCCGGCCCGAGATCTCGGCGCTGCAGGGGGTCAGCTTCGCCGTCGAGCCCGGCGAGACCATCGCGCTGGTCGGCCCCTCCGGCGCGGGCAAAACGACGGTGTTCCAGCTTCTCCTCCGCTTCTACGACCCCGCCTCGGGACGCATCAGCCTCGACGGGATGCCGGTCGAGGATCTGTCGCTCGCCGATCTACGCTCCCAGATCGCCGTCGTGCCGCAGGAGCCGGTGATCTTCGCCGACACCGTACGCGCCAATGTTCGCTTCGGCCGCCCGGGTGCCACGGATGCCGAGGTCGAGGCGGCGGCCGAGGCAGCTGCGGCGGCTGATTTCATCGCGGATCTGCCGGGCGGCTACGACGCCTGGCTGGGCGAGCGCGGCGTTCTGCTGTCGGGTGGCCAGAAGCAGCGCATCGCGATCGCCCGCGCGATCTTGCGTGACGCGCCCGTGCTGCTGCTTGATGAGGCGACCTCGGCGCTGGATGCCGAGAGCGAGCGCGCGGTCCAGATGGCGGTGGAGCGGCTGTCGCAGGGCCGGACCACCCTTGCCATCGCGCATCGTCTGGCGACGGTGAAGCGCGCCGACCGCATCCTTGTGCTGGACCGCGGCAGACTGGTCGACGAGGGCACCCATGACGATCTCGTCTCCCGCGGCGGCCTCTACGCCCGCCTCGCCCGACTGCAGTTCACCGAGGGCATGGCGGCGGAGTGAACTGGGCGCGGTGACTGTCGGCTCGGCACTCGGACCGAGGCTGCCGGCAACGGACGAAATCGGTCCGGGTCAGTCGGGCACGAGGCGTCGGCGTGGCGGCGACGAGAGTGCAGCGCGGTGAGATCCGTCGTCCTCCAAGGCTACGCGGACGCAGCCGCCGACCTGATCGAGCGATTTGAGGCCTTATCCCCGGCCGACGTGTTGGCTGCCGTGCACGACCACGTGCCGACACTTCCCTCGCGCATCTTGGACATCGGTGCCGGTACCGGCCGCGATGCGGCGTGGTTCGCCGCACAGTCCCATGCGGTCGTTGCCGTGGAACCGGTCGACGCCCTGCGAGAAGCCGGACAACGCCGGCATAGGTCACCGAGGATATCGTGGATCAAGGATGCGTTGCCGGAGCTTTCGGAGACACTCGCCCTCGGATCGACGTATGACGTCATCTTGCTGTCCGGCGTCTGGCAACATCTCGACGATGCCGAGCGGCGCGTCGCCTTCCCGGCCCTGCGTCGGCTGACATCGGAGGGCGGCACGGTGGTCATGTCGCTCCGGCATGGGCCAGGCGCCCCAACGCGGCCGGTCTTTCCGGTGCGTGTGGCAGAGACGTTGTCCCTGGCCGCACAGAACGGGTTTGGTGTCTTGCTCGAGGCCCGAATGCCGTCGATCCAGACACAGAACCGAGAGCGCGGCGTGACCTGGACCTGGCTTGTCCTCAAGGCCGGCGCGGTCGTCGAGAGAACGTAGGCTCAGGCTCAGGCTCAGGCTCAGGCTCAGGCTCGGGCGCGGGCGCGGGCTCAGGGTGGGGGTCGGGGCCGCCTTTCCTGCGCCCTGGGCCGCGGCAGCGCGTCAGTCGAAGATGTCGTCGAAAACGTCGTCGACGACGTCTTCCAACTTGTCCCAAAAGCGCTCCAGCCGGTCGTCGAGCCCGGTCTTGCGGCGCTTGCCTTTCTTGCGCCTCGCCGGACGGTCCTGCGGGCGCCGGTGGTCGTCGCGGTCGGCGCCATGGGGGATCGCGGGCTTCGGGCCTTTGCGCTTGCCCTTCTTGCGGTCGATCGGTGTCTCAAGCAGTTGGACGACCGTGATTGGCGCGCCGCAGCCATGGCAGACCAATGCCCTGGCCGTGCCGACGGGAAGGATCGACCGGCTGCCGCAGTAGCAACAGCTCACGATGCGTTCTGCCTGCCGGGTCCCCATATCCGTGCCATAGCGACTTGGGCTTCGGGCGGAAACCCGGTTCGGGGAATTCGTATTGACGTAAACGTCAACCACTGCGTAGCACGCTTCCCGAAGGAATATGAACCGCTGGGTGCCTGGGATGAACCGTGGTCACCGTGCACTGCACCAACGGCACGAGAACAGCGGACAGTCCGGGGAGGAAAAATGGCTGACGACATGACCGGCGCGACGGGGCGCTTCCACTGGGCGACGCTGGCCGACAACCAGCGCATCGAAGAGACGCCGCTCGACGAGCGCTACGAGACCGGCAGCATCTACGCCATGTTGGCCGCGACCGCAGCGCGCCGGCCCGACAGCCCGGCCATCAGCTTCCAACTGCAGGGCAAGGCGACGAGCCCGGCCGAGACGCTGAGCTGGTCAGCGCTGCTTGCCCAGGTGACGCGCGCCGCCAACCTGTTTCGCCGGTTGGGCGTCGGGCCGGGCGATGCGGTGGCCTATGTCCTGCCCAACGCCAACGAGACGGTCGTCACGCTGCTGGCCGGCATGACGGCCGGCGTCGTCTGCCCGATCAACCCGCTGCAGGAACCGCACCACATCGCGGCGCTGCTGCGCGAGAACCGGGCCAAAGTCGTCGTGACCCTCAAATCGAACCCCAAGACCGACATCGCCCAGCGGGTGCATGCGGCATTGGCCGAGGCGCCGGACGTCAAGGCGGTGCTCGAGATCGATCTCATCCGGTATCTCACTCCGCCGCTGAAGTGGATCGTGCCGCTGCTGCGCCCGAAATGCCCACGGCCGCACACAGCCGAGGTGATGGATTTCGCCACCGCCGTTGCCGGGGAGCCCGACCGGCTCAGCTTCGAACCCGACGCCGATCCCGAGAAGATCGCGGCGCGTTTCCACACCGGCGGCACCACGGGGCGGCCGAAGCTCGCCCAGCACCGCCAGCGCGGCATGATCTACAACGGCCGCCTGCCGCATATGGCGCTGATCGATGCCGGCGACGTGCTGATCTGTCCGCTGCCGCTGTTCCATGTGCTGGCCGCCTATCCGGTCCTGATGGCGGTGCTGTCGTCGGGTGCGCATCTCGTGCTGCCGACGCCGGCCGGCTATCGCGGCGACGGGGTGATGGACAGTTTCTGGGCACTGATCGAGCGCTGGGGCGTCACCTTCATGGTGATGGTGCCGACCGCGGCCTCGGCCCTGATGCAGCGCCCGGTGAAGAACGACGTCTCGACGTTGAAATACGCGCTTTGCGGCTCGGCGCCGCTGCCCGTCGAGCTGTTTCGCCGGTTCGAGGAGACGACGGGCGTGAAGATCCTCGAGGGCTATGGCATGACCGAGGCCACCTGCCTGGTCGCGATCAACCCGCCGGACGGCGAGCCGAAGATCGGCTCGGTCGGGCTGCCGATCCCATATACTCAGGTGAAGATCCTGCATTGCGACGGCGATGGCGGCATCGCGAAGGAATGCGAGCCCGATGAGGTGGGCGAGATCTGCCTGCGCTCGCCCGCCGTGTTCCCGGGCTATGCCGACGACGCGATGAACCGCGCGCTGTTTGCGGGTGGTGACAGCGCGACTGGCTGGCTTCGCACCGGGGATCTCGGCCGTGTCGATGCCGATGGCTATATCTGGATCACGGGGCGGGCGAAGGACCTGATCATCCGCGGCGGGCATAATATCGACCCGGCGGTGATCGAGGAGGCGATGTGCGGCCACCCGGACGTCGCCTTCGCCGGCGCCATCGGCCAGCCCGATCCGCATTCGGGCGAGGTTCCGGCGGTCTATGTCGAGCTGGTGCAGGGCGCGACGGCGACGGTCGCGGACTTGACCGCCTTCGCTGCCGAGAAGATCAGCGAGCGCGCGGCGGTGCCTAAGCATGTCGAGATCCTGGACGATCTGCCCAAGACGCCGGTCGGCAAGATCTTCAAGCCCGACCTGCGCCGGCTTGCCATCGTGCGGATCTATGAGGCGGCACTGCAGAAGGCCGGCGTGCCGGCAACCGTCGAGGTGTTGGAGGACCGCAAGCTGGGCCTGGTCGCCGAGGTCCGTCCGCAAGACCCCGGCACGGACGAGGACGCGGTGCAGGCCGTGCTCGGCACCTTCCCACGGCCCTGGCGCATGGCGGCCTGAGCCCGAGCCGCGCTGCGAGGTTGGCGCGACCGGCCGGGCTGCTGCGGCGATCCGTCCCGGTTTGATACAGTCTCAGACTGCAACTTACCGGTTCACGCTGCGGTTGCGGGGTCGGAGAGTTCGGGTGTGCGCGCGCTGCGCCTGAAGCCCCGGGAGCTTTCCGATGACCGATCCGATCCGACAGGGGCGCCACGCGGCGCTCATCCATCGCCTTGCGGCCCAGACACTGGCTGGCAGGCTCGACCGGCGGGAATTCATGGGGCTCGCCTCGATCCTCGGTGCTTCGGCGGTGACGGCGCATGGGCTGATCGGCAGCACACCCGCCCTGGCGCAGGGCACCCCGGTCGAGGGCGGCACTCTGCGCGTTGCCATGCTGGTCAAGGCCGTGACCGATCCGCGCCGTTTCGACTGGCCCGAGATGGCCAATGTCGCCCGCCAGTTCTGCGAGCCGCTGGTCCGCTGGGAGCCCGACTTCACCTTCACCGGCCGCCTGTTGAGCGGGTGGGAAGTGTCGGAGGACGCCAAGACCTATCGCCTTGCGCTGCGCGAGGGCGTCACCTGGTCGAACGGCGACGCCTTCACGGCCGAGGATGTCGCCTACAACCTGGCGCGCTGGTGCGACCGTTCGGTCGAGGGCAACGTCATGGCGACGGCGATGTCGGTGATGATCGATCCGGACAGCGGCAAACTGGCCGAGGGCGTCGTCGAGATCGAGGACGATCTGACGCTCACCCTCAACCTGCCGCGCCCCGATATCTCGCTGATCCCGGCCTTCTCGGACTATCCCGCGCTGATCGTTCACCGCGGCTTCGACGAGGCGGGCGGCGTGCTGAGCGACGCGCCGATCGGCACCGGACCGTTCGAGCTTGAGGAGGTCGAGGTCGGCGTCATGGCCCGCGTCGTGCGGCGCGAGGAAGGCTGGTGGGGCGGCCGTGCGCCGCTGGAGGCCATCGAGTTCATCGATTTCGGCACCGACCCGGCCGCCGTCCTGGCCGCGCTGGAGTCCGAGGAGGCGCATGTCAACGACGAGACGCCTGCGGACCTTTTGGACCAGTACGACGCGCTTGGCCTTGAGCGCCAGGCGAAGGAGACTGCGCAGACCATCTGCTGCCGGATGAACGTCAACGCGGCGCCCTATGACGATGTCCGCGTGCGCCAGGCGATCCAATTGATGGTCGACAACACGGCCGTCCTAAACTTCGGCCTGGGCGGGCGCGGCATCGTTGCCGAGAACCACCATGTCGGCCCGATGCATCCCGAATACGCCGATATCGGTGGGCCATCGGCCGATGTCGCGGCGGGCATGGCGCTGCTCGAGGAGGCGGGCGCTGCAAGCGAGACCTTCGACCTGATCTCGATCGACGGCGACTTCCAGCGCACCACGATGGATGCGGTGGCGGGCCAGCTTCGCCAGGCCGGACTGCAGGTGGAGCGCACGGTGATCCCCGGCGCGACCTTCTGGAACGCCTGGACCGAGTACCCGTTCTCCGCCACCGACTGGGGCGGGCGGCCGCTTGGCGTGCAGGTGCTGGCGCTCGCCTATCGCTCGGGCGAGGCGTGGAACGAGACCGGCTTCGCCAACGCCGAGTTCGATGCGAAGCTGGACGAGGCGCTCGGCATCTTTGATGCCGAGAAGCGGTCTGCGGTGATGGCGGACTGCCAGCGGCTGCTGCGCGACAGCGGCGTGATGATCCAGCCCTATTGGCGCAACATGTATCTACACCACGCCGCCTCGCTGAAGGGCTATGAGCGCCATCAGGCCCGCGAGATGCACCTGGACGGCGCCTGGCTGGAGGAGTGAGCGACGAGGTCCATCCGGTCGAGTTTGCCGAGCTGCCCTTCGACAGGTCCGGCAGCGGTCGCGACGGCAGCATCCATTTCCGGCTGCGGCCCAGCGAGCCGGCCGAAGACGAGGGCGAGGACGACGCGTTCTTCGCCGAGACGATCGCCGAGAGCGTGGCGATCACGGCCCTTCCCGGCGCTGCCGACCGGCTGATCGACGGCGACCGGATCGTGGTCGAGGATCGGCCGATCGTCCTGGTGCTCGACTATCCGATGGATCGTGCCGCCGTCAGTCTTGCCGACCCCGATGCCGGCGATGACCTGACGCTGAGGGGCCTGATCCTGGCGACGGCCGAGGCCTATCGCACGGCCTTCGACATGGAGCGTCAGGCTTATGACGCCTTTCGGCGCGGGGAGGGGATCACGCGCCCGCCCTTCGGCATCTTCGGCCATGGGATCGATGACCTGTTCATCGAGTACTTCGCCGTCTTCGACGAGGAGGACGCCGTCTGGATCCTCGCCGCGATGGGCAGCTGAGCCGTCGAGGCGCGTTCAGCGCGGCCGGCTTGGCGGCTGGCCACCACGTCAGCACCGCTCGGCAACGACCACCTCGCGCGTCTGCGGTGGGCCAGGGGGCGGGCCTCGTTGGTGCCCTTGCCGATAACCGCGAGACTGCTGATCACGTGGTCAGCCGGCAGGTCGACCATCGTCGGGGCGTCGGCGATCCGAGAATACGCCCCGACGAATGGGTCCCGGCAGCGTCCCGCATCGCAGTGCCTTTGCGGGCATGGTGTCGACGCCAGTGCTGCAGGTTGACGGTCGCCGAGCGCATGATCGCGGGGTCGGGACCGATAGGCTCGCTCGTTTGGCTCTCTGCGATGGTTCGCTCGACCTGCGATGGGGCCGCCCATGTCGCGCCGCGCGCGCGGGTGGTCGGCCTGGGCGGGAACGACATGGTTCGACGCGCGACGTGAGGGGAAAGAAAAACGCCCTCTCCCGTCGCGCTCAATAAAGCGTCTGGTTCTGACGCGCGCGCAGGATCGCGTCGTAACCCTCGGCGTCGAAACCGGGTGCGGCGGCGCGGTTCATCTCCCCCGCGCTCGGCAGGCTTGCGGGGACAGCGGCCCCGGACCAGAGCGCCGCGCGCAGGATGGCGCGGGCGCATTGATAATAGATCGCCTCGGTCCTGACGACGATCACGCAGGCGGGCTCCGCGCCCCGCATGGCGAAGCGGGACGTCAGCGCTGGGTCGGCGGTCAGCCGCGCCCGGCCGTTCACGCGCAGGCACTCCCCTGCGCCCGGGACCAGAAACATGAGCGCCACACGCGGGTCGGCCACGATGTTGCGCAGGCTGTCGAGCCTGTTGTTGCCGCGCCGGTCGGGGATCGCGAGCGTCCGGTCATCCAGCACGGCCAGCCCGTCGCCGGCCGGATCGCCTCGCGGCGAGCAATCGAGCCCGCCCTCGCCGATGGTCGCAAGCGCGAAGAACGGCGCATGCTCGATCCAGGCGCGATACGCTGGCGTAAGCGCCACCGTCTCCTTGTCCCGCGAGATCGGATTGACCTCGCCGTATAGCGCGAGCAGGGCCTCAAGCGTGTCGACGCCGTGGGGATCAGCGGTCGCTCCCGCGGCTGATGCGTACTCGGTCATGGTTGGTCCTTCCTCCCCGCGCCGGTTCCTGAGCGGTATCCGGGCGGCATCCGGTTTGACAGCGGGCAGCGTCTGGTCTAACGCCCCGCGACCGTCCGTTGGGGCGGCAAAGCCATATTGAAGCATGTGCCGCAAGATCAATTGTCGGCAACAAACGTGTCGCATCTGTTCAACCAATAACTGTGAGTTTACTTTTGAATAAAGT
>JBCCSW010000036.1:0-17130 GCA_039199465.1 Pseudomonadota bacterium | reverse complement strand
GCCGGCGCCGGCGTGGTGGCCCTGGTCTGGGGCATGCTGGCAGCCTGGGGCGTGGCGGAGTTCGTGCTGGATGCCGACTTCGTGCCGGCGCCGGGACAAGCGCTCGCCATCATCCTGGTCGGTGCCGTGCTCAATCTGATCGCGGGCCTCGTCTTCGCGGCGCGGCCGCTTCGTTTGCGGCCCGCCGGGGTCTTGCGTGTCCAGGCGGGTTGACGCGGGCTGCGACGGCGCTCGCCCCCCACGGTTGAAAAGGCCCGCCTGCGACCGCGAACAGCTTGAAAAACGGCCGATGCGTCGCTTTATTTCGTGATCGAGAAGGCGCGGCCGTCCGCGACCGTCTGCTTTGTCCCTTGGAGGAAATCACGCATGGTGAACCCGAACTACGCCCAGGGCACCGCGATCGGCCAGCGCGCTGCTGCCGTAGACGCCGGCCTGAAGGCGCATATGAACTCGGTCTACGCCCTGATGACGGGCGCGATGGTCCTGACCGGCCTTGTCGCGTATGTCGTGGGCATGGACCTCAATGCCGTGGTCGATTACGCCCGCGCCAATGGCGGTCAGATTGCTGGCGCCGACACGGCGCTGCTGCCGCCGTCGATCGTGGCCGCGATGTTCTCCTCCCCCATCAAGTGGGTGGTGATGTTCGCGCCGCTGATCTTCGTCTTCGCGTTCAGCGCCATGATCTACCGCATGTCGACCGCGACCGCGCAGACGGTGTTCTGGATCTTCGGTGCCGTGATGGGCCTGTCGATCGCGCATATCTTCGCCGTCTTCACGGGCGTCTCGATCGCGCAGACCTTCTTTGCCACCGCCGCCGGCTTCGGTGCGCTGTCGCTCTATGGCTACACGACGAAGAAGGACCTGTCGGGCTGGGGCTCGTTCCTGTTCATGGGCCTGATCTCGCTGATCATCGTGTCGCTCCTGAACATCTTCATCTTCGAGAGCTCGGCGCTCCAGTGGGCGATTTCGGGTGCCGGCGTGCTGCTGTTCGCCGCACTGACGGCCTACGACACGCAGTCGATCAAGAACGAGTATCTGGAACTGCGCGGCACGCCGGGTGGCGAGGCTGTGCTTGAGAAGGGTGCCGTGCTGGGTGCGCTGCGGCTCTATCTCGACTTCCTGAACATGTTCATGTTCCTGCTGCAGTTCATGGGCAACCGCGAGTGATCTGATCCTCGCAACAGCCTGAGACGGCATCGAAGGGAGGGCTCCGGCCCTCCCTTTTTCGTTGCGCTCTCCCGCCAGCTGCGCGCGCTAGCGCTTTTTGGCGCACCTCAGCGGCTGCCGGGCAAACACTGTGCGCCGAGCGCCCGGTGTCGACACAAGGCCACCCGCGCTCGCGACGGACCGGGGCGCTACGGCTGCCGTCCCGGCAAAAACGACAACAATGAACAACAACGAGATGCGCATCCCGGCGGCCCCGACCGCGGGCGGTGCTGTCGGACCGGCCCGATCGGGGTTGGCCGAGGGGCGCCGGAGGACAAGCATCATGACGGCCGACAATCGCGAAGGCTCCGCGCTGGACCACGCCGTGGCGACAGTGCGGAAGATCAGGGGGTACTGGGTGCTGGCGACCTTCACGCTGGGAAGCATCATCTGGTTCTACGAGGCCTGGCAGGACTTCGGACCGCTGCCCGACCGCGTGAGCCGGGTTGAGCGTCGCTTGCAGGCGGTGGAAAGGCAGCGTGACGCGCAGGGCGAAGGCCGGGGTGTTGGGGGATACCCGGTCGATGCGCTGCTGCCCGGCATGGTCAGCGCCGGGCGCGCGGGCGAGCGGGTGATGGCCATCGTGCCGTCGCCGGTGGCGCAGGTGCCGTCGTGCGGGATCCACGATATCGAGGCCTTCATCACCGATGCGGCCGGCGCCCGCCGGCCTGTCGCGGCCTCGACGCTGCCGTGGCGACGGGCGGTCGGCGGTATTGCCGTCAGCCTGCGCCTCGACCCGCAGACCGTGCCCGGGCCGGCCGCGCTTGATCTTCGTTTGACGCGGCGCTGCGGCCCGCTGGACGAGGCAAGCCGGACGACGGGCATGGCCGTGACCGTGCTGCCCTGACCGCCACGCTGCAGGGTGCGGCGGAAACCGAGTCTCGCGTGAACCCTGGCGGGCCGTCCATCGGCCCGCCATTTTTTTGCGGCCCCTCTGCGCCCGGCCACTGGCAACCGGCGGTGCCGACGCAGCATTGGCCATCGGCGCGCGCGTCGCCCTTTCACTGTGCAGTGCAGGATGGCCGTTTTCGCAGTTCTGCGAAAATCGTTGGCATGCGATGTCTTGGCGCCTGCCTTTTGCCCATCCCGGGGTTGTGCCGCCGCGAATCCCCGTGTTTCAGTGCGCACAACGGAACATGCCCCCACAACGAAAGGGTTCCGATGGCCGATACCCACGGCGACGACGCCTTCGTAGAGTTCGAACGCGTGCAGAAGAGCTACGATGGCGAAAGCCTCGTGGTGAAAGACCTCAACCTGACCATCGGCAAGGGCGAGTTCCTGACCATGCTCGGCCCATCCGGTTCGGGCAAGACCACCTGCTTGATGATGCTGGCCGGGTTCGAGACGGCGACGCATGGCGAGATCCGCCTCGACAAGCGCGCCATCAACTCGGTGCCGCCCCACAAGCGCGGCATCGGCATGGTGTTCCAGAACTACGCCCTGTTCCCGCACATGACCGTGGCCGAAAACCTGTCCTTCCCGCTGGAAGTGCGCGGCATGTCGAAGGCGGACCGTGAAGCCAAGGTCAAGCGGGCGCTTGACATGGTGCAGATGGGCGCTTTCGGCGGCCGGCGCCCGGCGCAGCTTTCAGGCGGTCAGCAGCAGCGCATCGCGCTTGCCCGTGCGCTGGTGTTCGACCCGGAGCTGGTGCTGATGGACGAGCCGCTGGGCGCGCTCGACAAACAGCTCCGCGAGCACATGCAGCTGGAGATCAAGCATATCCACAACCGCCTGGGCGTGACGGTGGTCTATGTAACGCACGATCAATCTGAAGCGCTGACGATGTCGGACCGGATCGCGGTCTTCAACGATGGCGTCATCCAGCAGCTTGCACCGCCCTCGGACCTCTATGAGCGGCCGGAAAACGCCTTCGTCGCGCAATTCATCGGTGAGAACAACAAGCTGGACGGCCATGTCACTAGCCTCGCCGATGGCGTGGTGCAGGTGCGGTTGGAGAGCGGCGACCTGGTCCAAGCAAAGGCGGTGAATTGCGGCGATGTCGGCCAGCCGACGCAGCTCTCGATCCGGCCCGAGCGCGTGCGCCTCGGCGCCGATGCGACGGATAACGCGCTGCCGGCCCAGGTGCAGGAGCTGATCTATCTGGGCGATCATATCCGGTGCCGGCTGACGGTGGCGGGCGATGACGAGTTCGTCGTCAAGGTGCCCAACAACAACGCCTCGAGCATGCTGCGGGTCGGTGAGCAGACGCCGGTCGGCTGGGTGACCGAGGACTGCCGCGCGCTCGACGCGGCGTGATGATGCACCGCGATGGTCGATGGGAACGGCCCGCCGGCCCAGCCGCGTTATGCATGATATCTGGTCCGGGCCGCGCGCCCGGCCCGGTACGGTGAAAACAGGGAGAAACGGATGTTGAAGTTCACCACGTTCGGCCTCGGCAGCGTCGCTGTCGCGGCGCTGATGACGGCGAGCCCGGCGATGGCACAGGACGGCCCGACCTGCCCCGAGGGCGAGTTCACGCTGACCATGGTCAGCTGGGGCGGCGCCTACGAGGCGAGCCAGGAAAAGGCCTACTACCAGCCCTTTACCGAGGCCTGCCCGAACGTGACGATCGTGCAGGAAAGCGCGTCGAACGAGGCCGTGGCCAAGCTGCGCGCCCAGGCCGAAGCCGGCAACACGACCTGGGACGTCGTCGACGTGGTCGCCTCGGACGCCATTCGCCTCTGCGACGAGGGCCTGGCGCTGGAGATCGATCCGGAAGAGTGGCTGGCCGAGGCGCCGGACGGCACGTCGGCCGAGGATGACTTCGGCGACCTGCTGGTCAGCGACTGCTTCATCCCCCAGATCGTCTACTCCACCACCTTCGGCTATCGCACCGATGTCGAGGCCTGGGGCGGCAGCGTGCCCGGGGATATCTGTGCGGTGTTCGACTTGGAGGGCTTCCCGGGCACGCGCTCGTTGGAGAGTCGCCCGATCAACAACATGGAATGGGCGCTCTACTGCGACGGCGTGGCGAAGGAGGACATCTACGACGTCCTGGAGACCGATGAGGGCCAAGCCCGCGCCTTCGCCAAGCTCGACAGCATCAAGGACAGCACGATCTGGTGGTCGGCCGGTGCCGAGACGCCCCAGCGCCTGGCCGATGGCGAGGCCGTTATCGGCTCGACCTATAACGGCCGCCTGTTCTCGGTGATCGAGGAGCAGGACCAGCCTGTGGCGATGCTGTGGGACATGCAGGTGTTCGACCTCGACGGCTGGGTGATCCCGTCGGGCGTCGCCGATGAGGACCTGCCGGCAATCGAGGCGTTCATCAACTTCGCGACCGACACGCAGCGCCTCGCCGACCAGGCCAAGTACATCTCCTACGGCCCGGCGCGCGCATCCTCGGCACCGCTGGTGTCGACGCATGCGGAGCTTGGCATCGAGATGGCGCCGCATATGCCGACCGATCCGAACAACGCGGCGAACACGCTGCTCTACAACTATGAGTGGTGGGCGGATTTCCGCGACGATCTGGACGCCAAGTTCCAGGCCTGGCTGACGCGGTAAGGCGCTGAGCCGACAACGCCGCGTCCGGTCCGCCGGGCGCGGCATCGCGGGGTGCCGATAACGCAGCCCGCGGCCGACCAAACGGTGCGCGTCCAGCACCCAACGCCGGAGGCACGCCATGAGCCCGACCGACGCCACTGCCGAGGGCCTCGCCATCCCCTCGCGCGAGGCGCAGGCTGCCAAGGCAGACAATGTCGACAGTCGGGGCAGGCTTCTGGCGGCCGACGGCACGCCGCTCAAGGCCTCGCTCCGCCGGGCGCTTCGGCGCGAGAAGCTGCGCGCCTTCATGCTGGTAGCGCCGCTGCTGGCCTTCATCCTGATCACCTTCATCGCGCCGATCGGCCAGATGCTGACCCGCTCGATCGGCAACGAGATCGTGCCGACGACGATACCGGGCACGCTGGCGGCGATGGGCGAGTGGGATCCCAGCGTCTCGGACGCGCCCGACGAGCGGGTGTTTCAGGCGCTGTTCTTCGACATGTTTCTGGCGGCCGAGCTGAAGGAACATACCAAGCTCGGGACCCGGCTGAACTACGAGCAGCAGGGCATGTCCTCGCTGTTTCGCGGTGCCGGCCGCCAGATGGACAATTTCGGCGAGCCTTACCAGGAGTTCCTGGAGGACGAGATCGACGAGGCCTGGGACACGGCGGCGTATTGGACGACGCTGATGACCACCAAGGAGGGTGGCGCCGCGGCGAGCGACCTGACCGCGTCCGTACGCGCGCGGCTGCAGGCGATGACGGAGGATGCCTTCGCCGCCGACATGCCCATCGAAGTGCGCGCCGACATGGCCGCCCTGCTGCCTCAGACGGCGACCGCCTATACCGAGTTCCTGCTCACCGCGGTGAATGTCGAGGAAGACGACCCGCTGGAGGAGGAGCCCTGGGAGGCGGTGCATGCGGCCCTTGCCGTCGATTTGGCCGATCCCGACCTGAGACGCGCGGCGACGACCTATGCCGGCCCCGGCGCCGAGCTGTTGAACCGCGCTGCCGGGCGCGCCGACGAGATGCCGCCGCTTGCCCTCAAGGAGGCCTTCCTCGACGACGACGAAGACTGGGGCGATCGCGAGATCTGGGGCACCATCAAGCAGTATGCCGGTGTCTACACCGCAGGCTACTATCTGGCTGCCGTCGACATGGCCTACAGCCCCGAGGGCGAGGTCGTCGAGGCCAGCGTTCCGATCTACCTGACGCTGTTCTGGCGGACGCTGGTGCTGTCGGTCACGATCACGGGTACCTGCCTGCTGCTCGGCTATCCGATCGCCTGGCTGCTCGCCAACCTGCCGATGCGCACGGCTAACCTGCTGCTGATCCTGGTGCTCTTGCCGTTCTGGACCTCGCTTCTGGTGCGCACGTCATCCTGGATCGTGCTGTTGCAGGACCAAGGGGTGATCAACGACGTCTTGGTGTTCATCGGCATCGTCGCAGACAACAACCGCTTGCAGATGATGTTCAACGAGGTCGGCACGGTCGTCGCGATGACGCATATCCTGCTGCCCTTTATGATCCTGCCGCTGTTCTCGGTCATGAAGACCATCCCGCCGAGCTATCTGCGCGCGGCGAAATCGCTGGGCGCGACCAATTTCACGGCGTTCTGGCGGGTCTATTTCCCGCAGACGGTGCCGGGCATCGGGGCGGGCGCGATCCTCGTCTTCATCCTGGCGATCGGCTACTACATCACGCCGGAGTTGGTGGGCGGGACATCGGGCATCTTCATCTCGAACCGCATCGCCTACCACATCTCGTCCAGCCTGAACTGGGGTCTCGCCGCGGCGCTCGGCTCGCTGCTGCTGATCGCGGTGCTGGTGCTCTATTGGCTGTACGACAAGATCGTCGGCATCGATAATGTGAAGCTGGGGTAAGTCATGGCCGCTCTTCCGCCCTATGCGACGACCGGTGAACGGGTCTGGTGGTACTCGTTCCGCGTGATCTGCGGGCTGATTTTCTTCTTCCTGATCGCGCCGATCCTGGTGATCATACCGCTCAGCTTCAACGCATCGGACTTCTTCACCTTCACGCCCGAGATGCTGGCGTTCCGGGCCGATGGCTATTCCCTGAAGCACTACGAGGACTTCTTCACCGACCAGAACTGGCAGCAGGCGCTGTGGAACTCGGTGACGATCGCGCCGATGGCGACGCTGATCTCGGTCTCGCTCGGCACGCTCGCGGCGATCGGGCTCAGCCAGTCGCATATCCCCTTTCGGGGCGCGATCATGGCGATCCTGATCAGCCCGATGATCGTGCCGCTGATCCTGACCGCGACGGCGATGTACTTCTTCTACTCGCGACCCTTCGGGTATTCCGATCTCTCGATCCAGGGCACCTACTGGTCGGTGGTGCTGGCGCATGCGGCGCTGGGCGTGCCCTTCGTGATCATCACGGTGACGGCGACGCTGGTCGGCTTCGACCGCTCCTTGACCCGGGCGGCCGCCAGCATGGGCGCCGATCCTGTCACGACCTTCTTCCGGGTGCAGATGCCGCTGATCGTGCCGGGCGTGATCTCGGGCGGGCTGTTCGCCTTCATCACGTCCTTCGACGAGGTGGTGGTCGTGCTCTTCATGGGCTCGGCCGAGCAGCGCACGCTGCCCTGGCAGATGTTCACGGGGCTGCGCGAACAGATCTCGCCGACGATCCTTGCCGTCGCGACGATCCTAGTGGTGATCTCGATCGCGCTGCTGACCACGGTGGAGATCCTACGACGACGGTCCGAGCGGCTGCGTGGCATGTCGCCCGGTTAACGCATCGGCGCGCGGTCGCGTCGCCATGATCGCCGTGCTGATGCTCGTTCTCGGTGCGGCAGCGGTCCCTGCGTCCAGTGCGTCACCGGCCTGCGCGCCACCACCCTCAGAGGTGCTCTATCACGGCTGCGCGGGGCGCGATGCAGCGCGTGTTCTGCTGGTGCCCGACGACCTGCCGCTGCCGGCGGCATCCGGCGCGCCCTCGGTCATCGTGACGGCCGCCTATACCGGGCGTGACCAGCGCGCCGACGGCGCGCCGGCGCCGGTCGGCATCGCGGTGATCGCGGGCCGGGTGATCGGGCGCACGCTGGCGCGTATGGATGGTATCCTGATGATCGACGCAGACGGTCGACCGCAGCTGATGCGCGCGGATGCCGTCGCGCTGTCCGGCACGACATGGGACCTGCAGGACCCGACCTTGCGTGCAGCCTTCCTGGTGGCTGCGGGCGAGGCCGGCGTCAGCGCGGTGCAGTCGCATCTGCTGATCATCGACGGGCGCGTCGACACCCGCCCCGTCGACGACGCCCCCGTCGCGACCCGGCGCGTGTTCTATCAGCGCGGCGACGGCTTCGGCGTCTGGCAGTCGGCCGAGCCCATGACCCTCGACCAGGCTGCCCGCGCCGTCGCCGCCGATGTCGCGCCCGACATGGCGCTGAACCTCGATATGGGCAGCTTCAACTTCTGTCTCGCGCGGGCCGAGGGCGTCGAGCGGTCCTGCGGCCTGAACGCCGCTGGGTGGGAGGAGCGGCTGTCGACGCTCCTCATGCTCTACCGCCGCTAAGCGCGGCGCCGATCCCCGCAAATCCTTCCGTCGCCGAGATCCGCTCGCTATATCCTGTGCATCGTCAAGACCGAACGGAGCGGCCATGCTGCGCATCGTCCTCGCCGTCGCCCTGCTGCTGTGCATCGTCTACGCCGTCTATGTGGCAGCCGATCGATATCTGCGCCTGGATGAACGGCGACGGCTGGAGCGTCGGCACGCCGACGGTGAAGGCGGTGGCCTGACGCGCGAGGATTTCGTGCAGAAGGGCATGGCGGAGTTCGAGCGGTCGACCGAGAAGAAACTGCTGTTCGGCCTGTTCGCCGTACCGCTGGTGGTCATCGGCCTTCTGGCCTTGCTGGCGAAATAGGGGCGCGTCATGGGTTGGGTGAAACTGACGTTCTACGCCGTCCTTCTGGCGCTGTTTGCGGCCTTCCTGCATTACTCGCTGCCGCAGAACGTGGTCGTCGAGATGACGGGAACGGATCTGCGCCGCGTCGATTTCGAGACCACGGATCCCGACGGGAACACCGTCACGCGCACCCGCGACGTGCGCGAGATCTACTCGACCGATCCCGACGGGGCCGAGTGGGTGTTCCGCAACGAGGACAACTGGATCTATCTGAAATGGGACAGCGCCGACCTGACGGCGCGCGCCCAGAACATCGCGGGCGAGGAGAACCACTGGGCCGTCGTCACCTATTACGGCTGGCGCTCGAATTTCTTCAGCTGGTATCCGAACGCGCTCGATATCCGGCGGGCCTCGGGCCCGGGCGAGGAACTGCCTTACTGGCCGAACGTGCTGATCGTCAGCGTCATCGTGATCACGCTGCTGATCCTGCGCCGGCTGGCGCTGATCACCATCCAACGCTTCACCGATCCGATCATCGACGATCTGGAGGCCGCCGACGACGCGGAGCGCGGCTTCTTCGGCCGGCTCTGGAGGCGGCTGGGACGGTCCCTGTTCGGCGTCAGGCGGGCCTGATCCGACAGATCTCGCCTCGGTCGATGTGCGCGATGGGCGCTAGCACTCCGCGAGTTGAGCGTCGTAGAGCTGCGCCTGCGCCTCGACCTGTCCCGCAATGCGCCGCAGCCAGCCCTTGCCGCGCCAGCCCCCGCGCCGATAGCCGGTATGGCCTTCGTGATAGGCCAGATACTGGTTGAAGGCGTCGTTCATCGGGATGCCGTTGGTGCTCTCGGTCTTGGCCATGTACCAGCCGACGAAATCGGCCGCGTCCTCGAAGTCGGTCCGGTCGGCGCGGCCGTTGCCGCTATCGTCGCGATACCACTCCCACGTGCCGTCGATCGCCTGCGCGAAGCCGTAGGCGGACGAGACGCGACCCGTTGGAATGACGCCGAGGGCATAGGTGCGCGGCGTGCGCGCCTCGGCCCGGAAGCTGCTCTCGCGCCAGATGATCGCCATCTGCACCGCGACCGGCGCCCCCCAGCGCGCGCTGGAGGCGACCATCGCCTCGCGCCATGCCGGTCGTTCCTCGAAGATCGTGCAGATATCGCCCTGTGCCCGCGGCGGCCCCTCGGGCGTGCTCGAGCAGGAGCCGAGTGCCGCGAAGGCGCTTAGGACGAGCAGCCCGCGAAGCGCGCGGCCGATCCGCCGGCGACCCATGGCACGCGTGCCACGCCGGGTGCTGCCCGGCATTCTGCCCGTCGTCCTGCCCAACGCTCTGCTCCGGACCGTTTGCCGATCCCTGTTCATCCTCATCGCGGACTATACCGCAGCGCCGGTGGTTGGAGAATGGTGTCGTTGGGGCAGTACGGCGGCAGGCGCGCCGATGCCGATCACGGCGCCGTGAAAGGCAGCAGGACGGCCAGCGTTCCGGGGATCAGCACCAGAGAGGCCAGCGTCGAGATCACGACGAGGCCGGCGACCGCGTCGGGATCACGCTCATAGCGGGCCGCGAGCATATAGGACGTCACTGCCGCCGGCATGATCAGCTGCAAGACCAGCGCACCCAGCGCCGGGCCGGTCAGCCCGAAGGCCAGCGCAGCGCCATAGCCGGCAGCCCCCGTCGCTGCCGCCTTCAACACCGTCACGGCGGAGGCGGTGGCGACGTCGCCGATGCGGAGACTGGCGATCGAGACGCCAAGCGTCAGCAGCATCAGCGGGATCGCCACCTGGCCTGCCAGCGAGATCGTCTCCATGGCCCAGTCGGGCGGCGCCCACTGGACCACCGCCGCGATGCCGCCGGCGATCGAGGCATAGACCAGCGGCTGGCGCAGTGCCTCGCCCGGCCGGCCGGTCCCCGCCACCATGTAGATGCCGATGGTGAAGGACAGGATCGCCATCACCGCGAAGGCCACCATCGCGAAGGCGAGGCCTTCCTCGCCATAGGCGAACAGTGCGACGGGCAGGCCCACATTGCCGGTGTTGCCGAACACGCTTGGGGCCAGCCAGACCTGCATCTTCAGCCGCAGCACCAAGAACACCAGCCACAGCCCCACCCCCGCCAGCGCATAGGCCGCCAGCGAGGCCAGCGCGATGTCGCGGAAGGCCTCGGGGCTGATATCGGCCTCGACCAGCGTCGCGAAGATCAGGCAGGGCACCGAGAAGCTGAGGCTGAGGCGGGTGATGAACTCCAAGTCGAACGGCCATCCTGCCCAGGCCCAGGCATAGCCCGCGCCGGCCAAGATGATCACTGGCGCGACGATGCCGAACAGTTCATAGGTCATGGCGGTTCCCGGGCCGTATGGTGAAGCGCTTTCCCGCTGTCTCTACGCGGGACGCAAAAAACACGTCTTTTGACTGTATGGCTGCCTTCAGGGCACCGTTTCAGGCATGTCCGGTCGACATGGGACAGCGCTCTGATTATGTGACGGGTTTGTATACCTCGACCGTACGACACGACTGAACGGGGGGCGGGGTGGATCGACGAGGGCTGCAATGCTGCAGGCGGACGCGAAGTTCAAAATCGGGCAGGTCGTGAAGCACCGGTTTCATCCGTTTCGCGGCGTGATCTTCGACGTCGATCCGACCTTCTCCAACACCGAGGAGTGGTGGCAGTCGATCCCCGAGGAAGTGCGCCCGCGCAAAGACCAGCCCTTCTATCACCTCTTCGCCGAGAACGACACGAGCTACTACGTGGCCTATGTCTCGGAGCAGAACCTCCTGCCCGACGACAGCGGCGAGCCGATCGAGCATCCGCAGATCCCGGATTTCTTCGCCGCGCATGACGGCGAGGTGTACCTGCTGGATCCGGAACGCTGCCACTGAGATCTTGCCGCGCGAAGCGGAGCATCCCGGCCGGGGGCGTCGATCGCTGCGACCCAGCCCTTCAAAACCCGTGCGCGCAGCCGTCCTTGCGCGGGTCGGTGCCGCCGATCAGCACGCCACGCTCGTGATCGATGACGATGGCCTGGCTGCCGCCAAGCGGCACATGTCGCAAGGTAACGTCGTGGCCCTTCGCCGTCAGGCCGGCGGTGAGCGCGGGCGGGCAGCCGCGCTCGATCCAGGTGCGTCCCTTGTCGTGGAATACCCGACCCATGTCCTGCGCGGCTTGGACGTCCATGCCGAAATCCAGCATGTTCGAGATCAGGCGCACATGGCCGTGCGGCTGGTAGCCCCCGCCCATGACGCCGAAGCTCATGGCGACGCGCCCGTCCTGGCGCAGCATGGCGGGGATGATCGTGTGCATCGGTCGCTTGCGCGGCCCCAGCTCGTTCGGATGGCCCTCGACCAGGTTGAAGCCAGCGCCGCGGTTGTTGAAGTTGATGCCGTAACGCTCTGAGGCGATGCAGCTTCCGAAGTCGTGGTAGACCGAGTAGATCAGGGACACAGCCATCCGGTCGCGGTCGACCACGGTCAGGTAGATCGTGTCCTGGTGCTCGCGCTCGACGATCGTGCGGGCGGGCGGCGTCCCGGCGCGCGTGCGGTCGATCCGTCCAGCCAGCTCGGCCGCCAGCCTGCCGTCGGTGAAGACGTCGGGATCGATGGTCATATGGGCCGGATCGCTGATCGCCTCGTTGCGCGCGGCATAGGCGAGCTTGGCCGCCTCGATCTCCAGATGCACCCGTTCGACGCCCTGGGGGTCGAGGCCTTTCAGATCGAAATGCTCCAGGATGCCGGCCATCAGGATAGCGGCAAGGCCATGGGTGTTCGGCGGCAGCTCGATCAGCTCGGCACCGCGATAGGGGCCGCTGACCGGGCTGACCCAGTCGGCGGTCGCGGCGGCGAAATCCTCCATCTTGTGGGTAGCGCCATGGGCCTGCAGGCTCGCGACCATGTCCTCGGCCACCGGCCCCTCGTAGAAGCCGGCGGCACCCTGCGCCCCGATGAGGCGCAGCACCTCGGCCTGGCCCTGGTGCACGAAGCGCTCGCCCGCGCGATAGGCGCGCCCGTCCTTCAGGTAGAAGCGGCGCATCGCGCCCTGCATCTTCGCGACGTTGTCGATCCAGTCGAAGGCGGGGCGCGGCATGACGGGCATCCCCTCCTCGGCCAGCCTGATCACGGGCTGGACCACCGCCTCGAGCCCCAGCCGGCCATGGGCGGCCATCAGCGCCTCGAACCCCTTCACCGCGCCCGGGACCACGACGCTGTTCGCGTCGTCCGGGTCCATCTCGCTCCAGCCCTTGGCGCGCAGGGCTGCGGCGCTGACGCCGGCCGGCGCCCGGCCCGACGCGTTCAGCCCCGTCACGGTCTCGCTGCCGGCGGGCTTGACCAGCGCAAACATGTCGCCGCCGAGGCCCGTCATCGCGGGCTCCGCCAGGCCGAGCGCCAGCGCCCCCGCGATGGCCGCGTCGACCGCGTTGCCGCCGGCCTTGAGCTGGTCCAGCGCGATGTCGACGGCGATTGGATGCGACGAGGCGCAGATCGCGTTGGCGGCGTAGACGGGCGAGCGGCCGGGCAGGTGGAAATCGCGCATCGCGCTGGTCCTCGATCGGTTGACGGGTGCGTTTGACGGGCGGTGTTTAACGGGCGGTGTTTGCCGGGTGCGTTTGATGGGCCGTGTTTGTCGGGCCGCCTTTGCGGGGCGGTGGTCTACGGGGTCGGCGCAGGCCGCGTCATACTGCCCCGGGTCGCCGGGGGCTAGGCCGCTGCCTCCCGCAGGCCGAAAAGCCCTGTGATCGCGCCGTGATCGCGCCGTCGCTTGACGCATGGCCTTGCCGTGCTGCGCGCCCGGTGCCACCGTGCATCCATGACGCTGCACTCCTTCCCCCCGCCAGCCGGCAGTTCGGGCGGCCTGCCGCCACCAGCGGCCGAGGTCGTCGCCTTCGACCGGCGCGAGCTGTCGGTCATCCTCAACCTGTATGGCCGGGCCGTCGCGGCGGGGGAGTGGCGGGACTACTCGATGGATTTCCTGCGTGACCGCGCGGTGTTCTCGATCTTCCGCCGCGCGTCGGAGCAGCCCATTTACCGCGTCGAGAAGCGGCCGAAGGATGCGCGGCGACAGGGCGCCTACAGCGTCCTCGGCATGGATGGCCGGATCCTGCGACGCGGCCACGACCTGCGCACCGTACTGCGCGTGCTGGATGCCAAGCTGATCCGTGCCGTCGACGAGGTCTGAGGACGGCGCCGGCGACGATCCCGACCCGTCGATGCCGCCCTGGCCCCAGGGTCGCGGCTTTCTGATCACCGGTGGTGCGGGCGATATCGGCCGGGCGACGGCGACCTTGCTTGCCGGCCGCGGGGGGCATGTCATGCTCGCCGACCGTGATGCGGAGGCGGCGCGCGCCGTGGCGGACCGCATCGAAGCAGGCGCTGTCGATGCCATGGGCTGCGATGTCACGGTGGCCGCGGAGGTCCAGGCCGCCGTCGACGCAGCGGTCGAGATGACCGGTCGTTTGGACGGCGCCTTCAATGCGGCCGGGATCATCGGCCCGGCCTTCCCTGGCATCGGAATGGCGGAGGCGGACTGGACCCGCGTCCTCGCCGTCAACCTTACCGGCGCTTGGCTCGCGCTCCGCGCCGAGGCGGCGGCAATGCGCGCCGGCGGCGGCGGGGCGATCGTCAACGCCGCCTCTGTCGCCGGGTTGATCGGCGCGAAGCTGTCGGTGGCTTACGGCGCGGCCAAGCACGGCGTGGTCGGCCTGACGCGCTGTGCCGCGCTTGAGGTCGCGGGCGACGGCATCCGCGTCAACTGCGTTTGCCCGAACTGGACCGAGGGGGCGATGACCGCGGCCGTCAGCGCCGCGGTGCCGGGCCGCGGGCTCGACACGCGGATGGCCGAGCGCACGCCGCTCGGCCGGATCGGCCAGCCCCATGATACCGCCTCGGCCGTGGTCTGGCTGCTCTCGCCCGAGAGCAGCTATCTGACCGGCGCGGTGATCCCCGTGGACGGCGGCTTCACTGCACAGTAGCGACCGGATCGGCCGCGTCCTCGCGGTCTTCCTCGCCATCCGAGATGGCCCGGCGATAGAGGTGCCAGGTGGCATGGCCGAGCAGCGGCATGACGATGATCAGCCCCAGGAACGCCGGTAGCGAACCGACCACCAGAAGCCCGGCTACGACAGCGCCCCAGCGCAGCATCGTGCCGGGGTTGTGCATGAACAGCGTCAGCGAGGCGGTCACCGCGGCGCGCAGGCCCACGGCGCGGTCCAGCATCAGCGGGAAGGACACCGCCGCGGCGGCAAGGGCGGCGAGCGCAAAGAGCCCGCCCGTGCCGATGCCGAGCACGATGAGCGCCGTGCCACCCGGCTCGGTGAACACCGCGGTCAGGAACGCCTCGGTCGAGCTCGGCGCGTCGCGGCCGAGCGTCAGGTCCTTCAGGATCTGGGCGAAGACCAGCCAGACCACAAACCTCGCGATCAACCCGGCACCCAGCACCAGGATCGCGCCGAAGGACGGCGAGACCAGCACATCCAGCGCGTGGCGCCATCCGCCCTGCAGCCCCAATTCGCGGCGGCGGCTGAGCTCGTAGAGGCCGACGGCGAAGAACGGGCCCACCAGCGCGAAGCCCGCGGCTAGCGGGAACAGGAGCGGCAGCAGCGCATAGTCGAACGCCGCCATCGCCAGCACCGCGCCGACCAGCGGATACATCAGGCAGAGCGCGACGACGTCCGAGCGCATAGCCGTCAGATCGTCGAGGCCGCGCGTGAGCGCCATCCTCAGGTCGGAGGTGGTGATGCGGTGGACGATGACGGGGCGCGTATCGGCCTGGTCCTCGCCGCGGGCGGTGCGGGCGACCGCGCCGATCCACTGCGTGCCCTCGACCAGACGCTCGGCGCTCCATTCCACCGGGTTGCGGATTGTCGACATGGACGTCCTCCCGTTGTTTTTGCAGCGTTTGGCGCGGGGAGAACCGCCGCAGCGGTGGCCTCTGCGACCCGCTTCTGGCGAGGCAGATAGAGCACAGGCAGTGCGTGCCAAGTTGTCGCAGGGTCGGCCCCGATGGGGGCGCGCGGCCGCCTCAGCCCTTGCGGCGCGACTTGCGGCGGGCCTTTGCCGCGGCGATGCGCTCGCGCGTGAGACGGCGGCGTGGCCCGCCGTCGCGCTGGCCCTTGCCCGCGCCCTTGCCCGCGCCCTTGCCACCGGGGCGGCCGCGCCCGCTTGCGGCCCGGATCGCGCTGTCGCCGGCCGCCGCCTCGGCCGAGACGAGATCGAAAAGCAGGCCGCCGGTGACCGGCACCGCCTCGACCAGCCGGACGGTCAGCCACTGGCCGATGGTGAAGACCTGGCCGCTCAACTCGCCGATCAGGGCGGGGATGCGGTCGTCGTGCTGGAAATACTCATCGCCAAGCGCGCGCACCGGCAGCAGACCGTCGGCGCCGGTCTCCTCAAGCGCCACGAAGACGCCGAAGCGCTGCACGCCGGTGATGCGCCCGCGGAACTCGGCGCCTTCGCGCTCGGCCAGGTAGCTGGCGAGGTAGCGGTCGTTGGTGTCGCGCTCGGCCTCCATCGAGCGCCGCTCGGTCCGGCTGATGTGCTCGCCCGTCTCGCGGAGGTGGGCCAGGCCGTCCGCGCCGCGCAGGTCGGCCGGCACGCCGTCCTTGCCGAGGCCGAGCGCCGTGATCAGCCCGCGGTGCACCACAAGGTCCGCATAGCGCCGGATCGGCGAGGTGAAATGCGCATAGGCGCCGAGCGCCAGGCCGAAATGACCCAGGTTCTCGGGCGCGTAATAGGCCTGCGTCTGGGCGCGCAGCACCGACAGGTTGACCACATCGGCATGCGGGCTGTCGGCCGCGGCGCCCAGCAGCGCGTTCAGGTGCCGGGTCTTCAGCACCTGGCCCTTGGCGAGGGTCAGCCCGATGCTGTCGACCGTCTCGCGGAGCGCCTCCAGCTTCTCCTCGGCCGGTTCCTCGTGCACGCGGTAGAGCAGGCCGGTCTTGCGCCGCTGCAACGTTTCGGCGGCCGAGACATTGGCCTGGATCATGAACTCCTCGATCAGCCTATGGGCGTCGAGGCGCGCACGCCTGCTGACGCCGAGGACGCGACCATCGTCGGACAGCTCGACCCGCCGCTCGGGCAGGTCCAGATCGAGGGGCTGGCGCCGGTCCCGCGCCCTGGCCAGCGCGCGATAGGCCGCCCAAAGCGGCCGGATCGCCGTCTCGACCAGCGGCGCAGTCTCGGCATCGGGCTGGCCGTCGGCGGCGGCCTGCGCCTGCTCATAGGACAGCGCCGCCGGCGAGCGCATGACGCCGCGGTGAAAGCTGTGGCGGATGCGATTGCCCTCGGCATCGATCACCAGGCGCTGCGCCAGGCAGGGCCGGTCGACGCCCGGCATCAGCGAGCAGAGATCGGCCGAGAGCCGCTCGGGCAGCATCGGGGCGACGCGGTCGGGGAAATAGGTCGAGTTGCCGCGCCGCCGTGCCTCGGCATCCAGGGTCGAGCCGGGGCGGACGTAGAAGGCGACATCGGCGATCGCGACCCAGATCACATGACCGCCGGGATTGGCGGGATCGTCGTCGGCCGTGGCGCAGACGGCATCGTCGTGATCGCGCGCATCGGCCGGGTCGATGGTGAGCAGCG
>JBCCSW010000035.1:0-17247 GCA_039199465.1 Pseudomonadota bacterium | reverse complement strand
GCCCCACGGCCGGACGGCAGACGATCCGCAGGGACGACCGGCCGGACAAAACGTTCTATACGGCAACGGTTTAGCTGCGAGGGGCGGAAACGCCACCGTTGACGCTCGATGCTTGGGAGGGCGCGGGATAACGGGATAGACTGGGCAGTACATGGATCGCCGGCAGGCGGTCAGGATTGTCGCGGGGCAGGGGGCACAGACCGCGCGGCATGAACGGGAGGGGCGCTTGAAGAACTTCGCGGCACCGGCGCAGTCGCTAGGCGAACTCGACGTGGATGCTGCGGCCAAGCTGATCGCCATGGCGGCGGACATCGCGCTGGTGGTTGATCACGACGGCCTTATCCGCGACCTCGCCGTGGACCATCGCGACTTCGCGCTGACCGGGCATGAGCACTGGCGCGGCCGCCCGTGGATCGAGACGGTCACGGAGGAAAGCCGGCCCAAGATCGCCGCGCTGATCGACGAGGCGCTCTCGGCCGAACGGACGCGATGGCGCCAGGTCAATCACCCGACACAGGGCGGCGAGGATGTCCCGGTGCTCTATGCCGCCCTGCGCATCGGGACCGAGCGCCGTCTCGTCGCCTTCGGGCGCGATCTGCGCACCATCTCCTCGCTGCAGCAGCGCCTGATCGAGGCGCAACAGCGCCTCGAGCACGACTATACGCGGCTGCGCCATCTGGAGACGCGGTACCGCCTGCTGTTCCAGCTGTCCGACGAGCCGCTGCTCGTCCTCGACGGCGCGACAGACAAGGTGGTCGAGGCCAATCGCGCGGCGCTTCGGATGCTGGATGGCGGGTCCAACGGGCTCGTGGGCCGCAGCTTCTCGGCCTGCGTGGAACCCGGCTCGTCCTCCGAGGTCGACCGGCTGCTGGCCACGGTGCGCGCGACCGGTCGGGCCGATGCGGCCGAGCTTCGGCTCGCGGGGCGGAGCGAGCGCTGGCGCGTCTCGGCCTCGCTGCTCCGACAGGAGAATGCCTGGGTCTTCCTGGTGCGGCTCTTGCAGCTGGACCGACCCGCTGCGCCCGAGCCCGAGGGGCCCGACTGGGCCGGCATCGTCGAGGGCCATCCCGACGCAATGGCCCTGACCGAGGTCGACGGCACGCTGGTGTCCTGCAACGCGGCCTTCCTGGAACTGGTCGAGATCCCGACCATCGAACAGGCCAAGGGCGACACCCTGGACCGCTGGCTGGGCCGGCCCGGGGTCGATATGCGCGTGCTGCTCTCCAACCTCCGCGAACAGGGGCAGGTTAGGCTGTTCTCGACCATGCTGCGCGGCGATTACGGCAGCGAGACCGATGTCGAGATCGCGGCGACCGCGACAGACGGCGCGCATCCCTACTACGCGTTTACGATCCGCGATGTCGGACGGCGCTATGCGCCACCGGGCACCCCGCGTGCAGGCGGCGCCGGCACGGGGCCGGTGGTGACGCCGTCGGCCGAACAGTTGTCCGAACTTGTCGGCCGCGTCTCGCTCAAGGATCTCGTGCGCCAGACCACCGACCTTATCGAGAAAATGTATATCGAGGCGGCGCTCGAGATGACGGGCGACAACCGCGCCTCGGCCGCCGAGATGCTGGGCCTCTCGCGCCAGAGCCTTTATGTGAAACTTCGCCGCTTTGGCCTCCGCGATATCGGTGACGGCGGCGACGGCGGCGGCGAGGACGGGCCGCCGCCGTCGGAGGACGGCCAGGGCCCCGAGGCGCCCCGGTCTTAACGAGGCCAACGCCTTAGCCGTAAGCATGGCGATCCTTTCGATCGCCTATACCGTCGTCGGATGGGGGATCGGTCGCAGGGAGTGGCGGCGCGCGGTGACGATGGCCGTGCGGCCTGTGCAGGGTCCATGGCAACTGCCGCACGGTCGAATTGATCGAAATCGTGACGATTGGACTCGCGTCGGACGCGATGAGTGTCTAGTCTAGTTGACAGTATGCCAGTCAACTCACTCATAGGGTCACGGGCCAGACGGGCTGCACCGCGTGTCGTCGATCCACGGCGCGTCGGCGTGCGGGTCCGGGCTGCCGCCCGCGCCGCGCGCAAGCGGGCCCTGGGCGCCGCGCCGCCGATGCCGGCCGCGCGCGACCTGATCGAGCTCTTGAAACCCGTCACGTGGTTCCCGCCGATGTGGGCCTTCGGCTGCGGCGTCGTCTCGGCCGGGGGCGGGGCGCCGTTCTGGGTGATCCTGGGCGGTCTGCTGCTGGCGGGCCCCGTCGTCTGCGCGATGAGCCAGGCCTGCAACGACTGGTTCGACCGCCATGTCGACGCGATCAACGAGCCTGATCGCCCGATCCCCTCCGGCCGGATCGCGGGTACCTGGGGCCTTCGCATCGCGATCTTCTGGACGCTCCTCGGCCTGGTGCTGGGCGCCGCCCTCGGGCCTTGGGGTCTTGGTGCTACCCTGGTCGCCGCAACGCTTGCCTGGGCCTATTCGGCACCACCGTTCAGGCTGAAGGCCAATGGCTGGCTGGGCGCGGCGGCGACAGGGTTTGCCTATGAGGGCCTGCCCTGGATCACTGGCGCCGCGCTCACGCTGAATGCAGCGCCCCGTTGGGAGGTCTGGACCGTCGCGCTGCTCTATGCAGCGGGCGCCCACGGCATCAT
Organism: Pseudomonadota bacterium; assembly: GCA_039199465.1. Lineage (GTDB taxonomy): Bacteria > Pseudomonadota > Alphaproteobacteria > Rhodobacterales > Rhodobacteraceae > Thermohalobaculum. Next base: position 14,649 of record JBCCSW010000035.1, on the reverse strand, counting down.
GACGTTGAACGATTTCAAGGCGATAGAGGGCGATCGCCAGTTCGGGATCCGCTCGCTGCCGGTGCAGCTCGGCCCGGATGTGGCGGCGCGGATCGCCTGTGCGGTGATGGCGCTCTCGCAGGTGGCGGTGATCGCGCTGCTGCTGTCTTGGGGCATGGCGGTCGTAGCGGGTCTGGTGACCCTGGCGCTTGCCGTCCAGCTCCTGATGATGCCGCGACTGCTGGCCGATCCCGAGGGGCGGGCGCCTTGGTACAACGGCGTCGGCGTCGGGCCCTATGTGGCCGGCATGATGGCGAGCGCCTATGCAATCTCCACACTACCTGGCGGGGCATGATGATCGCGGCGACGGAGAGCGATGCGGCGGTGACCGCCGGCGACGGCGGGCGGCCGATCAGCTGGGCCGGCCTGTTCCGGCTGGGCCTGGTGCAGGTGGCGCTCGGCGCGGTGGTGGTGCTGACGACCTCAACGCTGAACCGCGTCATGGTGGTCGAGCTGGCGCTGCCGGCGATGGTGCCCGGGCTGTTGATCGCGCTGCACTATGCCGTACAGCTCAGCCGACCGCGTTGGGGTTTCGGGGCCGACAGGGGCGGCAGGCGCACGCCCTGGATCCTGGGCGGCGTGGCGATCCTGGCGCTCGGCGGCTTCAGCGCCGCGGCGGCGACCGTGCTGATGGGCATGGCGCCCTCGCTCGGCATCGCGGGCGCCGCGCTGGCCTTCACGCTGATCGGCCTCGGCGTCGGCATGGCCGGCACCAACCTGCTGGCGCTGATCGCCGTGCGCACGGCACCGGCCCGGCGCCCCGGCGCGGCGACGCTTGCCTGGTTGATGATGATCGCCGGCATCGCGGTGACCGCCGGCGTGGCGGGTCACCTGCTCGATCCCTATTCCGAGGCGCGGCTGCTCGCCGTCTCGGCCGGGATTGCGGGCGTCGCCTGCCTGTTGGCAACCATCGGCGTGGTCGGGATCGAGCCCCGGCGCGCGGCGTCGCAGTCGACGCACGAGACGGCGCCGAGCGTGGCGCCCGCGGCGCAGCCGACACGTTTCTTGGTGGCGCTCGCCGATGTCTGGCGCGACACGGCGGCCCGGCGCTTCACGGTCTTCGTCTTCGTCTCGATGCTCGCCTATTCGGCGCAGGATCTGATCCTGGAGCCCTTCGCAGGCCATGTCTTCGCCTTCACGCCGGGCGAGAGCACCGCGCTCGCCGGTACGCAGCATGGCGGCGTGTTCCTCGGCATGCTTCTGACCGGCATCGCGGCGAGCTGGCTTGGCAAGGGGCGTCAGTCGGTGCTGACCGCCTGGTCAATCGGCGGCTGCCTCGCCTCGGCCGTGGCGCTGCTGGGCCTCGCCTTCGGGGCCAGCGTCGGCGGTGCCTGGCCGCTGTCGCTGAACGTCTTCCTGCTCGGCGTCTCGAACGGCGCCTTCGCGGTCGCGGCGATCAGCGCGATGATGGGGCTTGCGACCGCGGGCGGCGCCGGGCGGGCGGGCACGCGCATGGGCCTCTGGGGCGCGGCGCAGGCCATCGGCTTCGGGCTCGGCAATCTGGGCGGGGCCGTTGCCGTCGACATTGCGCGCGCCCTCTCGGCCCGGATCGAGACCGCCTATGCCGCCGTCTTCATGGCCGAGGCGGTGCTGTTCGTCGCCTCCGCCCTGCTCGCCGCGCATGCCGCCCGGCGCCTGGCCGAGGCCCGACCGCCTGCCAGCCTGTCCCAACCCCTGCCAGCGGGAGAGTGAGATGACCGAGATACCGGCCGGTGCCGACACCACCCTCTACGATGCCGTTGTGGTGGGCGGCGGCCCGGCCGGAGCGACGGCCGCACATGAGCTTGCCAAAGCCGGCCGCCGCGTGGCGATGCTGGATCGCGATGGGCGCATCAAGCCCTGTGGCGGCGCGATTCCGCCGCGCGCCATCGACATGTTCGACATCGACGAGGACCAGCTCGTCGCCCGCATCCGCCGTGCGCGGATGATCGCGCCCTCGGGCGCCGAGGTGATCATCCCGATCAAGGACGGCTTCGTCGGCATGGTCGACCGCGAGCATTTCGACGAGTGGCTGCGCGCGCGCGCCGTCAATGCCGGGGCCGAGCGGCACACCGGCACCTTCGTGCGTATCGAGCGCGAGGAGGATGGTACCGCCGTCGTCTGCTATCGCGAGAAGAAGGGGCCGCGCCTGGCACCCGTCCGGCTGCGCACGCGCGCGGTGATCGGTGCCGACGGTGCGCGCAGCCAGGTTGCGGCGCAGGAGATCCCGGGCGGCGGCGAAACGCGCTACGTCATTGCCTATCACGAGATCGTCCGCACCCGCATCGGCGAGCGGCCGGAAGGCTTCGACCCTGAGTGCTGCGACGTCGTCTATGACGGACGAATCAGCCCGGATTTCTATGGCTGGGTCTTCCCGCACGGGCCCTGCACTTCGGTCGGTATGGGAACCGAGGTGCAGGGCGCCGACCTGAAAGGCGCCACTGCCGATCTGCGCGCCCGATCGGGCCTCGACACGGCCGAGACCATCCGGAAGGAGGGCGCGCCGATCCCGCTCGAACCGCTCAAGGTTTGGGACAACGGGCGCGACGTTGTTCTGGCCGGCGATGCCGCCGGTGTCGTGGCGCCGTCCTCGGGCGAGGGGATCTTCTATGCCATGTATGGCGGGCGTGTCGCGGCGGATGCGGTCGATGAGTATCTCGCCACGCGCCGGCCGGCCGCACTGAAACGGGCGCGCAAGCGCTTCATGCGCGCGCATGGCGGCGTGTTCTGGATCCTCGGCAAGATGCAGGATTACTGGTACGGCACCGATGAGCGGCGCGAGCGTTTCGTCCATCTCTGCCGCGACGTGGACATCCAGGAACTGACCTTCGACGCCTATATGAACAAAGAGCTGGTGAAGGCGCGGCCGCTCGCCCATCTGCGCATTTTCGCGCGCAACGTCGCGCATCTGACGGGGATGGCGAAGATCTGAGAGCGCTCGTCGCGCGCCGACCGTTACGACGCGGGCACGTCTATTCCCGGAGGACCTGTCGGTTCTCCGGGGATTTGCGTTGAAGCGCCGAACGAGGCGTTCGGATCAGGCCCTGTTGCCGCGCAGCGCGAAGAACAGCCCACCGACCAGCAACAGCACGTGGAACTGGTTGTAGAGCAGGATATCGCCAAGCGGCGCCGGGTAGGCCACGACCAGCACGCCGGTCACGATCGCGGCGATGGCGGCGCCCGCGGCGCGGGTCATCAAGTCGCCGATCCAGCTGCGAATGACGGCGCCTGCGATCAGCGCCGCGCCCGCGATCACTTCACCCAAGGCCGCCAAGCCCCACAGCGCCACCGGCAGCCCGAATGCCTCGGCATCGGCTGCGTCGATGGGTGATTTCTGCAGCCCCTGCTGCAGGATGATGGCCGCCAGGGGCAGGCGAATGAGCCAATGCGCCGTGTTGACAGCTGGGATACCCTGGCTGGCGCGAGCAATCATCGTAACGGTGGACATGGCGCCCTCCTCTGTTTCACGCTCGATTGGCCGCGACGTGGGCGCTGGCACCTAGCCAGCAATGCGACATCCTGTCCAAGCGTTTGGTGCCGTGCTGCGGCACCGCAGCAGTGCCTGCGGTCTTTGGACGAAACCTTCTGGAATAACTCGTTTTTCTTCGACGCCGGCCGCTCTCGGGGCGCCGGTCCACAGGGTGGAAGTGTCGGGATCACCGTCCTGTCGCGCGCGAGTGCCGTCTTCGCGGCGCGACCAAGCGGCGCCTTATCAACGACCGGTTGCGTCGCCTCAATCGCGGATCTTGAGGCGCGGAAAGCCGATCTTGATCCGGTTCGCCGTCAGATCACCGGCGACCGGCGCCAATATCGTCACGCAGCTCGTGGACTGACCGGAGAGCCGGCCAGGGTCGAACCCGACCTCCCGCATGACGCTCAGGTTGCGCGCGACCGTCTCGCCATCCGCCAAGACCCTGCCGATCGACACGATACCGTTCCTGTCTCGGTTGATCACGACCCCTTCATCGGTTGGCCGTCCAGGCACCACAGACGACCGTGCCGTCCCCGTCGCGGCAGAGCTTGGCGAGGACATACGCGGTGGTGCCGTCAGGGCCGCTGCGACCTCCGACAGCATAGTCAGGTCCGATCTTGTCAACGCCGCCCATGCGCCGGCTGAGGCTCGGTCCGCGGTCGGCCATCATGGCGATGATGAAACGTGCCGTGCTCAGCGAGCGCGCTGAGAACCACGACCTCAAATGGCTCGCGCGAAACCCTTTTCGTCTCGTGGTATGCCGCCTCGCGCAGGCGCAGGAGTGGCGCGCGATCACGCGGATGTCGCAACGGTGCCGGCGTTAGGGCAGGGGTGGCTCGGAACCACGCAGCATCGCGCCTCACGCGGGCGCAGATGCGCGCCGGCGCCCCTACATCGCGCTCAGAATGCCTTGAAGGCGAGGGTCGTGAGCGAGCGCTGGATATCGGGCAGGTCGAGCAGATGCTCGGCCAGCCAGCGGCCGACATCCTCGCCATCGGGTGGGTAGATCTTGGCCAGCAGGTCCCATTCGCCCGACGTCGAATAGAGCTCGGACACGATCTCGCGGTCCCAGATCGCGTCGGCCACCGTATAGGTGCGGCCGGGCGTGCAGCGAAGCTGCACGAAGATCGGCATCATGGCTCAAGCACCCCGTCGAAGAGCGCGTTGGTCAAGGCGCTCTCCGGGTTCTCGAGCGGGTCGATGACGTCGAAATGGTGCCGCCCCGGCGCGATCACCAGGCGCACCGCCGCGCCAAGCCCGTGCCAGGCATTCGCGATCAGGGCCGATTGCCGGCGAAACTCCGGCCGCTCGTCGGCGCCAACCCAGACGGTCAGGCGCGTGCCGTCACGTGGCCGGTCAAGCGCCGGGCTCTCCTCGACGGCGGTGCGGTCGTCGAGGCCGAGATCGGCGTTCTTGTCGGTGAACAGCAGCGGACGCAGGTCGTGCAGGCCGCTGATCGTGACGACATGGACGATGCGCGCCGCCAGCTTGGCGCCAAGCGGCATCGAGGCCGAGGCCATGCGGCAGGCGAGATGACCGCCGGCCGAGTGCCCGGCGAGGATGATGGGTCCGCTGGCGCGGTTGCCGGCGAAGGTCAGCGCAGCGGCGATATCGGCCGTGATCTCGGGCAGCGTGACCTCGGGCGCCAGCCGATAGCTCGGCATCGCCACGGCGAAGCGCCGGGCCAACGCGCCCGCGCCCATCTGCAGGAAATCCGCCGCCTCGAAGCTCCGCCAGTAACCGCCATGGATGAAGAACAGCAGCCCCTGCGGCGGCGCATCGCCCGGCGGCCACATCATGAAGAGGTGGTTGCGCGGGGCGACGTCATAGGCCAACCGCTCGCAGCGCGGGCCGAGCGCGTTGCGCACGGCATCCGCGCTGGCCCGCCACCGCGCGGTGATCGACTTGAAGCCCGGTACGTAGCTGCGGTTCTCGTAGGCATCGGACATGTCGTCGATGCGCGCGAGCGGCGGCAGCGATCCTTCGGGGTCTGTACTGACATAACCGTCTTGAAAGATGGCTCGGCTCCCGGGCTGGCGACGCTCGCTGACACGACGCGGGCGACGGTCGAAAAAGGAAAGGGTTTCTGCCTGTCGGCACATGCTCCGTTATGGCGCGAGACAATGACGCTTCAACCATTTCCGTTCAGGAGTTGGTCAGTGTTCCGCGAAAGAAACCACTCATGTTTCGTGCCGGCTCAGGGGGGCGTGCCATGGTTGAGCATCCTGGAAACCGACTGTCCGTGGCCGAGCGGGTCGCCCCGACCGCGGCAATCGCCGAGGGGGCGCAGGCGCTGGATCAGCATACCCGTGACGTGATCGTGATCATGCTCGATCTGGTGCGCGAGCAGCTCGACGTGCCGGTCGCGATGGTCACGCTCGGCAAGGGGCACGGGGCCCGGGTGGTCGCCGCGCGGGGCGAGGACGACGGCGAAGAGATCGATCCGGTGCTCTGCCGCATGTGCCTGGAAAGCGGGGGCATGTTGCTGTTGAACGACACGCTGCCGCTCGGGCCGCCGGTCGGCGAGGCGCTGTCGGCCGACAAGGTGCGCGCCTATCTCGGCCTGCCGCTTGTAGATGCCGCCGGCAGGCCCTTCGGCGTGGTCTGCGCTTATGGTGACGAGCCCCGCAACTGGACCAAGCGCGATGTCGACATGTTGCGCGGCCTCGCCGCCGTGCTGGACACCGAATTCCGGGCTGCCGGCCTGCACGCGCGCGCTGCGTGAGGAGCGACCGGGCCGCGCCTGATACGCATGCCTGACGCTCGCGCCTAAAGCCGGCGCGTCAAACACCTGCCAAAGCTCCGGTCGCACGGTGGCGACACCAACCTCAGCTGGCGGCCTCGCCACTACGGCCGGCCAGCACGCCGTCCAGCCAGCCCGGGTCCATCTCGGGGACCGAGGCGAGCAGATGCTGGGTATAGTCCGCCTGCGGATGGTTCAGCACCTGATCGGTCGAGCCGGTCTCGACCACCCGACCGCGATGCATCACCACGACCTCATCGGCCACAGCGCGCACCGTGGCGAAGTCGTGCGTGATGAACAGGTACGCGAGGCCCAGGTCCCGCTGCAGTCGGTCGAGCAGCGCGAGCACGCCATCGGCCACGATCTGATCCAGCGCCGAGGTCACCTCGTCGCAAATGATCACCTCGGGCTCGGCCGCCAGCGCCCGTGCGATGCCGATGCGCTGCTTCTGACCGCCTGACAGCGCGCCCGGAAGCCGGTCGAGATACGTGCCGGGCTCGAGCTCGATCATCCGCATCAGGTCGCCCACGCGATCCTCGAGCGCCTTGCCGCTCAGCCCGGTATAGAGCGAGGCCGGCCGGGCAATGATATCGCGCACGCGCGCCTTGGGGTTCAGCGCGGTGTCGGCCATCTGGTAGATCATCTGCAGCCGCCGCAGTGTCGCGCGCGGGCGTTGGCGGTAGGACGGTGCCAGCACCTCGCCGCCCATGCGCACCTCGCCGGTCTCGGGCACCAGCAGTCCGGTCATGACGCGGGCCGCCGTCGACTTGCCCGAGCCGCTCTCGCCCACCACGGCCACCGTGCGTTGCGGATGGACGCGCATCGACACGTTGTCCAGCACGCGGAGCGCGCCATAGGCGGCAGTGATGCCCGTCATCTCGAGCGCCGGCACGGCGTTGGGGGGCGGGGCCGCCCGCGCCTCGCGCGTACGGCTGCGCACCGCCCAGAGCGTCTTGGTATAGTCCTCGCGCGGGGTCGACAGCATGGTGGCCGTCGGCGCCTCTTCGACCTCGTCGCCGCGCAGCAGCACCTTGATGCGGTCGGCCATCTGCGCAACCACGGCCAGATCGTGGGTGATGTAGATCGCCGCCGTGCCGGTCTCGCGCACCGCGTCGCGGATGGCGGCCAGCACCTCGATCTGGGTCGTCACGTCCAGCGCGGTCGTCGGCTCGTCGAAGACGATCAGGTCGGGGCCCGAGACCATGGCCATCGCCGTCATGGCGCGCTGCAGCTGCCCGCCCGAGACCTGGTGGGGATAGCGCTTGCCGATCGTCTCGGGGTTGGGCAGGCGCAGCCGATCGTAGAGCGCGCTCGCCGCCCGCTGCGCCGCGCTGCGGTCCGCAGTACCGTGCACGACGGCGGCCTCGGTCACCTGGGCGTCGAGTTGATGGGCGGGGTTGAAGCTGGCCGCAGCCGACTGCGCGACATAGGCGAGGCGCGTACCGCGCAGGCCGCGCCGCCCCGACTCGGGCAACGTGACGAGATCGGTCCCGTCGAGCAGCACCCGGCCCGAGGAGATCCGGCAGCCCGCACGCACATACCCGAGCGCCGCAAGGCCGAGCGTCGACTTTCCCGCGCCGCTCTCGCCGATCAGGCCCAGCACCTCGCCCCGGTTGAGCGTGAGCGAGACGTTGTCGACCAGCGTGTTCCAGACCTTCTCGCCCCGCGGGCCGAGCGAGGCGCCCTCGATCGTCACGTTCTCCATGTTGAGCAGGATGCCGGACATCTGCGCCTCCCTGCGCGTTACTCCCAGTGCCGCCTTCGCAGTCCTGCGCCTCAGTGTTGGGCCCTCAGTGCTGCGCCCTCAGTGCTGCGCCCTCAGTGTTGTGGGGCCGCGCGCTCACCTAGCGCCCAGTCCACGACGAAGTTCACGGCGACGGTAAGCAGCGCGATGGCGGCCGCAGGCAGCAGTGGCGTCGCGTCGCCGAAGGTGATCAGCGTGGCGTTGTCCCGCACCATGGCGCCCCAGTCGGCGGTCGGCGGCTGGATGCCGAGGCCGAGGAACGACAATGCCGAGATCAGCAGGATCACAAAGCAGAAGCGCAGGCCGAACTCGGCCATCAGGGGGGCCACGACATTGGGCAGCACCTCGCGCCCGACCAGCCAGCCCAGCCCCTCGCCCCGCAGGCGCGCCGCCTCGATATAGTCCATCACCACGACGTTGCCGGCCACGGCGCGGGCCAGTCGGTAGACGCGTGTCGCCTCGATCACCGCGATCACCAGGACCAGATTGATGATCGAGCTGTCGAGGATCGTCAGCATCAACAGCGCGAAGATCAGCGGTGGGATCGCCATCAGCACATCGACGATGCGGCTGAGCACCTGGTCGACCCAGCCGCCGAGCGCCGCGGCGACGAGGCCGGGCAGGGCGCCGGCGACGAAGGCGATGACGGTGGTGATCATCGCGACGCCGACGGTGTTGCGCGCCCCCCAGATCAGCCGCGAGAGCATATCGCGGCCGAGATTGTCCGTGCCAAGCCAGTAGGTCTCGTCCCAGGGCAGGTATTGTGCGCCGACCACCTCACGCTCGCCGAAGGGCGCCAGCACCGGCGCGAACAGGGCGACCAGCGCATAGAGCAGCACGATCAACACGCCCAGGCTGCCGGTCAGCGGCGCGCGCCGGGCCAGCCGGCCGACGCCCCCGGGTACAAGCATCAGGCCAAGGCGAAAGGCCCAGGCGGCGGCGACCGCGGCGATCACGACGATCAGGGCCTGCACGATGCCGGGCAGCGCGCTCATCGCGGGTGCCTCAGCCGCGGATTGGTCAGGATCGACAGCACGTCCGCCGTCAGGTTCAGCAGAACATAGGCAGCGGCGAAAATCATCGCGGCCGCCTGAACCACGATCACGTCACGCGAGCCGACGCTGTCGACCATCAGCTGGCCGAGGCCGGGATAGGTGAACACCACCTCGACCACCACGACGCCGGTCACGAGATAGGCGAGGTTCAGCGCGACGACGTTGATGATCGGGGCAAGCGCGTTCGGGAGCGCGTGATGGACGACCACGCGGGACGGCGCCATGCCCTTCAGCCGCGCCATTTCGATATAGGGCGAGGCGAGCAGGTCGATGATCGCGGCACGGGTCATCCGCATCATATGCGCGACGACGACCAGCGTCAGCGTGATCACCGGCAGGATGACGGAATAGAGCCGCTCGCCGAGCGACGCGCCGGGCGGGATGTCGGCCATCGACCGGAAGCCGGTATCCGAGCCCGAGATGAACTGCACGATGGCCGGTGCGTCGAAGCCCGTCATCGCGAAAATCAGAATATAGGCGACGAAGAACTCGGGAAACGAGATCGAGGACAGGGTGAACACGCTGACCGCGCGGTCGTAGATCGATCCCTGATAAAGCGCGGCCAGCACGCCGAGCGCGATCGACAGCGGCACCGCGACGATCGCGGCCACGGCGGCCAGGAACAGCGTGTTGCCGAGGCGTCCGCCGATCAGCTCGGCCACCGGGCGCTGGTTGGCGAGCGAATTGCCGAGATCGCCGGTCAGGAGCCCGCCGAGCCAGTCCAGATATCGGACCGGCGCTGGCTGATCGAGGCCTAGTTCGCGGCGGAAGGCGGCCACCGTCTCGGGCGTCGCGGCCTGGCCCAGGATCTCCTCGGCCAGATCGCCGGGCAGTGCCTCGATCGCGCCGAAGATGATGACCGAGACGACAAACAGCGTGAGGGCGCCCAGGACGAGGCGACGGGCAATGATGCCGGCGACGCCGCTCACGTGGCCATGATCCGGGCGTCGGCGCCTTGGTGGGACTGCGGTAAGCGGGGCGGGCGGGACATGGACAAGGGGGGCGACTGCGGCACGGCGCGCCGCTTGCCAACTCTAGGGAACATTGCGCGCGCCTGGGAAGCCTGAAACATGGAGACTTCCGAGGGCAACGCCTTGGGCAATGCAGTCCCGCCACACCGCACGAGGCCCGCGATGATGGACGATCACCCGCCGAGAGAGCCCGGCCGCGCCAGCGCCGATCTGTTGCGCCCGCCTGCGCCGGCCTCGTCCTCGACACCGTTGGTGACGCCGATCTGGCCCTCGGTCGTCTGGTGCACGCCCGATGCCGATGCCATGGACGCGGCCTATGACGGTACGGCGCCGGGCTACACCTACACCCGTGAAGGCCATCCAAATGCCACCGCGCTGGCCCGGCGGATCGATGCGCTGGAGGGCCTGCCCCCCGAGGCCGGCGGCGGCACGATGACCGGCTCGGGCATGGGCGCGATCACGGCCATCCTGCTCGGCTGCCTGAAGGCGGGCGATCATGTCGTGGCCTCTGACCAGCTATATGGGCGAACCGCGCGGATGATGACGCTTGAGCTGCCGCGCCTTGGGATCGAGACGACGCTGGTCGATGCGACCGACGGCGACGCGGTCTGGCAGGCGATGCGCGCCAACACCCGCATGGTGGTGGTCGAGGTGGTCTCGAACCCGACGATCCGTATCGCCGACATGGCGGGGATCGCGGCCGCGGCGCGCGATGCGGGCGCGCTGCTGGTCGTCGACAACACCTTCACGACGCCGCTCGGCTTCCCGGCGCTGGCGCGTGGTGCGGATATCGTCATGCACTCTGTCACCAAGCTGCTGTCGGGCCATTCCGACGTGCTGCTGGGCTGGGTCGGCGCGAAGGATCCGCGCGTCAACCAGGCGATCCGCGAGGCCGGTGAGACTTGGGGCACCACCGCCAGCCCGTTCGACTGCTGGCTGGGCGAGCGCGGGATCGCGACCTTCGCACTGCGCCACGCGCAAGCACAGCGGAACGCCGCAGCGCTGGCCGAGCGGTTGGCCTCGCTGCCCGGCGTCGAGGCGGTGCTTTATCCCGGCCGCGCCGATCATCCCGACCACAACCGCGCCGCCGCGGTGCTGTCGGGGCAGTGGGGCAGCATGCTGTCGTTCCGGCTGCGCGGCGGCAGGCGCGAGGTGAACGCCTTCCTGAACGCCGCGCATGAGGTGCCCTTCGCGCCGACGCTCGGCGATGTGGCGACGACGCTGTCGCATCCGGCCTCCAGCTCGCACCGGGCGCTGAGCGAGGAGGCGCGTCTCGCCCTCGGCATCACCGAGGGTTTCATCCGGATGTCGGTGGGCGTGGACGATGCCGGCGCCGTCGGCGACCGGCTGGAGCGCGCCGTCGCCGCAGCAACCGGCTGATCGCGCAAAGGCGGCTGGCGGGGCGGCGATACAGCCGCTAGGTCAGGACGCATGACCAAGCCGCCACACCCCGACGAACCGGCGCCCGAAGGCGGCGTCGAGGCGCTGATGCGGCGCAGGCTGCGCCTGCCGGGTGGCGAATACATGCTGGCGCCGCTAGCGGCGACCATGGCCATCGGCGTCGCCGGCGCGCTGCTCGCCCAGGCGATCGGCACGCCCTTGCCCTGGATGTTCGGCGCCCTCTCGGCCACGGCGGCGGCGGCCATCGGCGGCGTCAGGATCGCGGGCGAGCGGCTGTGCTTTCCCCAGAAGCTGCGCTTCGTCTTGGTGCCGATCGTCGGTGTGGCCATCGGCGGCCAGGTCTCGCCCGACCTGCTCGAGCGGCTGCCGCTCTGGTGGGTCACGCTGGCCGGCCTGATGGTGTTCCTGCCGGCCGTCCATCTGATGTCCTATCTCGTCTATCGCCACGGCGCGGGCTACGACCGGGTCACGGCGCTCTATGCCGCGATACCGGGCGGCCTGATCGAGAGTGTCGCAATGGGCGAGAAGGCGGGCGGCGACCCGCCCACGCTAACGCTGCTGCAGTTCTCGCGCCTCATCATGTCGATCCTGCTCGTGCCGCTCGCCGTCGCCGCCTATGAGGGCGCGGCGGTCGGCAGCGCGGCGGGGCTCGACCTCGGCACCGATCCGGGCGAGCTGACATCGCGCGATATCGTCATCCTTGCTGCTGCGGCGGCGATCGGTTTCCTGGGCGCGCAGCGCATCGGCATGCCGGCCGCGATCATCACCGGGCCGATCGTGGCCTCGGCCGTCGTGCACCTCGCCGGCCTGACCGAGGCGCATCCACCCGGCTTCCTGATCGCCGTCACCCAGCTTGTCGTCGGCACCGCGCTCGGCGTGCGTTTCGTCAGCATGGCGCGGGATGCGGCGCTGACGGGGCTCGGCTGGGCGGCGATCACCGTGACGCTGGCGCTGATCCTTGCGGTGCTGATCGGGCTGGTGCTGTCACCGCTGGTCGGCGAGAGCACCGAGGCGATCTTTCTGGCCTATGCGCCCGGCGGCGTGACCGAGATGTCGCTGGTTGCCCTGTCGGTCGACATCGCGGTGGTGTTCGTCACCGCGCATCACGTGGCCCGCATCCTGATCGCGGTCAGCGTGGTGCAGCCGGCCCATGCCTGGCTGCGGCGCCATCGCGGCTGGCCCTGAGGCCGCGCCCGGCGTCAGAGCCGTCTCAGCCGCACCATGATATCCCGCGCCGGCCGGGTGGTCAGCCGCGCGACGGGGCGCACACGGTCGGGCCGCTCCACCTCGATATCGTAGCGGCGCAGGATCGCGGCGAGGATCAGCGTCGCCTCGAGCATGGCGAAGGCGACCCCGATGCAGAGCCGCGGCCCGCCACCGAAGGGCAGATAGGCGCCGGCGGGCACCTCGCCCTCCCGATTGCCCAGGAACCGGTCTGGGTCGAAGCGGTCGGCGGCCGGCCACAACGCCTCGTGCCGCTGGATCGTCCAGGGGCTGATCAGCACCATCGCCCCGCGTGGCATCGCGAGATCGCCGATCGTCACATCCTCCGCCGCGACGCGCGCGAGGAAGGTCACGGGCGGATAGAGCCGCAGCGCCTCGCGGAACACAGCCCGGGTGAAGGCGAGGCGCTTGACACCGCCCGCGGTCAGAGGTGCCTCGCCACCGCCGTCCAGCGTCGCCGCAATCTCGGCGCGGATCCGCGCCACGGTTTCGGGCTGCTGCGACAGGATGAACAGCGCCCAGGTCAGCGCGCTCGCCGTCGTCTCGTGGCCCGCCAGGAAGAACACGCCAAGCTGGTCCAGCATCTCCTCGCGCGAGAACCCCTCACCGGTCTCTGGGTCGCGCGCGGCGATCACGTCGCCGGCGATGTCGTCGCCGCGTTGGCCCCGGGCCGCCGCGGCGCGCCGGGCATCCAGCATGGCGCCGACGGTGCGCCGGATCTCGGCCGCCGCTTCGCGGGCCGGTCGGGGCTGGCGCACTTCCGTCCAGGCCGGGCTCAGCAGCAGGTGGCGCAGCTCGACATTGGCAACGGCGCGCTGGAACCGGGCAAAGGCGTCGAACACCCGCGCCGCGTCGCTGCCGTCCAGCGTCTCGGAGAAGATCGTGCGGAAGATCATGTCGGCCGTCAGTCCCGACATCTCGGCCTCCAGCGACAGCGGCGTCGCCGCGGCCGCCGCGCGGTCGAGCCGCGCGATCCCGTCATCCATCGCCGCCGCCATATGAGCGAAGGCGCGATTGACGCGCATATGGGCGAAGGCCGGGTCGATCATCCGGCGCTGGCGCTCCCAAACGGCGCCCTCCGAGACGAACAGGCCCTCGCCGACCAGCGGACTGAGCGCGCCGACCATCAGGTCGTTCTTGGGAAACAGCGCTCGATCGGGCCCCATCATGCGCTGCACGGTCTCGGGGTTGTTGATCAGGAAGATCGAGCGGCGCGAGACGCCGAGCTTGGCGTCGAGCGGGCCGCGATAAGCCTCGGACGGCAACAGCGTGATCAGATCGCGCTCGAAGGTCGAGATCGCCCGCCAGAGCGCGCGCGTCGGCGAGACCGGCCAGGGGGCCGGCGGGCGATAGAGCGTGTCGCGGTATGCCGCGGCCGGCGGAAACTGCGGTCTGGGCTCGGCATTCATCCCCTCAAGACGCGCTTTCAGGCGCGCCATGTCCACTCCGCCGCCGCCCTTTGCAACCGACGGGCGGGCCTGCGCGCCTGCACCCTTGCCTGCCGCGGGCCGGGCCGCGAGGGTCGAGGCGGGCAGCCGGAGGTGATCATGACCGAACCCTGCGATCTAAGCGCCGTCGAGGCGCGCGTGCTGATCGGCGCCGGGCTGCTGGACCCCGTCGCGCTGTTCGAGAGCTGCGCCGCCCGTCAGGACGCGGTGAACCCCGCGCTGAATGCCGTGGTGCATGAGGACCGGGCGCTCGGCCGCCGACAGGCCGAGGCGGCGGCGCTGGCGGTCGCACGCGGCGAGGCGCTGGGGCCGCTGCATGGCCTGCCGGTCGCGATCAAGGACAACCGACCCGTCGCGGAGTTGCGCACGACGCATGGCTCGCTGGTCCATGCCGACGATCCGGTATCCGAGATCGACGACCCGATGATCGCGCGGCTCAGAGACGCCGGCGCGCTGCTCTATGCCCGCACCAATCAGCCGGAATTCGGCGCCGGCGCGAACACGAAGAACCGGCTCTGGGGCGCGACGGGCAACCCGTTCGATCCGCGCCTGACGCCGGCGGGCTCCTCTGGC
>JBCCSW010000034.1:0-17618 GCA_039199465.1 Pseudomonadota bacterium | reverse complement strand
CTTCGACTTTTGGGACTTGTTTCCGCATTGTGTTGGCGGTTGCAGCGCGCCGCCGAGATGCAACACAATGACGACAAGACGACCTCGCCCATGCTTGACGCACTCCAGACGTCAGCCGGTGTTGAACCGCTGCTAGCGGAGTGTCAGTGTCTCCCAAACAGATAAATTCCGAGAGAGGATATCGCCGTGGCTGAGGCGAAAAGGGGGGGCAAGCGCGCCTCCAACACCGACAAGGGTTCGTCCGACCGCGTGGTCATTAAGAAGTATGCGAACCGACGCCTCTACAATACGGCACGCAGTACTTACGTAACGCTCGACGATCTCGCGACGATGGTGCGGGATGGCGACGACTTCGCAGTATTCGATGCAAAGTCCGGCGAGGACATAACCCGTTCGGTACTGACGCAGATCATCTTCGAGGAGGAGGCGAAGGGGCAGTCGATGCTGCCCACGAATTTCCTCCGCCAATTGATTCGTCTTTATGGCGACACCCTGCAAACCGTGGTGCCGTCGTATCTCGATGCATCGATGGAGGCTTTCGCGAAGAACCAGGAACGGATGCGCCAGACCTTCGGCAACAACCCGGCGATGCAGAATTTCGAAGCGCTGACGCGCAAGAATATGGAGATGTTCGAGCAGGCCGTGCGGATGTTTACGCCGTTTACCGGGAAGCCGGGCGGCGAGGGCGCGAATTCAGTCGAGCAGAAGGACGGCAGCGCAAATGCTGCGGAGGATCTGGAGGCGCTGCAGCGCCAGATCCGCGAAATGCAGTCGCGCATCGAAAAGATGTCGGACGACCGCTCCTAGCGCCGACTGGCGCAGGGCACGCTCGGCGGTCGTTGCTGGGCGCTGGCTGCGGGATCAGGGCATCGTGGTAGCCAACAGGTAGTCGACGCCGAGGCGTCGTGCCTCGCGCAGGCCGCCGGCGCCCTCGTCCAGTTCGGCGACCACCCCGACATCGCCGGCATGCGCGGCCGCGATGGCGCCGGCCGCATGCACCTTCTCGGCCAGTTGCGGCGCAGTGAGGATCAGGAAATCCGGCTTTGTCGCGACCAGCGGTCCGTCTTCGGCTGTGATGCGCGCCAGCGCGCCGCTGCCGCGCGGGGCCAGGGCGATTGCCGGGCCGAAGCGGCGCAGCGTTCCCGCGAGCTCGACCGCACCGTCGTTCGGGCGCTCGCCGACCGGCAGTACCAGGATCATGCGATCGAGGAGCCCGGGCACCATGGCGGCCAGCACGCGCATGCGGTCGCGCAGCCGCGTGGCGCTGCCCGATGCCGGTCGCTCCACCGCGACGCGCCGGGTCGGCTCGTGCGCCAGGAGCCTGAGTGCCGCGTCGAACAGCGCCATGCCACGCTCTCCCCCCGCGGCGGTGGTGGCGAGTTCGAAGGCCACGGTCTCGGGCCGGTCCCGCGGCGTGACGGCGCGCAGGACCATGCCGGGCATCGGGGTTCGAACCTGGCGCGCCGGCCCGCTAGCCGCGGTAGCCTGCTCGATCAGGGCCAAGTCGGATGGGGCAAGGTCGGAGGGGGCGACGTCGGTCGGGCTGCGATCGGTCGGGACAGCCGACGGTGCGGCAGCGCGGAGGTCGTCGCGCGGCCTCTCCCCGCCGGGCATGTCGACCCGGATCGGCCGTATGTTGGCGCCGCGCGCCGTGCCGGACGGTTTGCGCCTGGCGCGCACGACGACGCCGCTGCTGTCGCTCCGCGCCTGATCCAGCGCCCTGCTGGCGGTGGCGCCCAGCGTAACGGCCAGCGCTGGGGTCGCGATCGCGCCGCCGATCAGGATGCCGGTCTTCGTCTCGTATGCTGCCTCGACGTCCTCGCTCGTTTCGCCCTGCTCGCCAGAGCCGACGAGGCGTCGACGAAGCCTGCGCGCCAGCCGCTCCAGGTCGCGGCGATCGGTGCCGGTGATGCTGACGGCGAAGCGTGTGCGGCCCATCGGCCATGTCGTGGCCCCTTCCGGCACCGCCTCCCAAAGGCGCATTTCGATGTTGGAGCGCAGCGCCTCGGCCGCGTCGACGCCGTTCAGCGCCTCGACCGTCGCGAAACCCGTGATCTCGATGACCAGCAGGCCGACCAGCGGCTCCCGACCCGGATTGGGCGCCTCGACACGCGGCGCCTCCTCAGCGGGCGGTGCGGCGCGCGCCACCGCGCCATCGGCGCCACGCCGCGACCGATGAAGATGGGTGCGCCGGTTGCCCGGGCTGATGCCTTCCCTGCCGGATCCCAGCAGCATTGTCGCCTCCACACCGCGTTGATCGACCGCCGGGTGTTCCGATCCCGGCGCGATGGGGTGACAAGCTAGGAGCGGGCAGTGCACGAACAGTGAACGCCGACACGCAGTCGCGACGGAGTGGACAATGGGCAACGGGCCTCAGGACGAGACGGGACGCTGCCTCTGGTGCGGCACGGCGCCGGACTACGTCGCCTATCACGATACCGAATGGGGCCGGCCGGAAGCCGATCCCCGGGCATTGTGGGAAAAGCTCATCCTCGACGGTTTTCAGGCGGGCCTTGCCTGGATCACCATCCTGCGCAAGCGAGACGCCTTCCGGGCGGCCTTCGCGGATTTCCAGCCCGAGGTCGTTGCGCGCTTCGGCCCGGCCGATATCGACCGGCTGCTGGCAGATCCCGGCATCGTCCGGTCCCGCAGCAAGATCGAGGCGACGATCGGCAATGCGCGCGCCTATCTGGCCGTGCATGAGCGCACCGGCTTCGATCGCTTCCTATGGGATGTCGTCGACGGCCGGCCGCGCCAGAACGCCTTCACGAGCATGGCCGAGGTCCCGGCGAGGACCCCCGAGAGCGAGGCGCTGTCGAAGGCGCTGAAGGCTGCGGGCTTCAAGTTCTGCGGGCCGGTGATCGTCTATGCCTTCATGCAGGCCTGCGGACTGGTGAACGACCATGTCATCGGTTGCCCGGCGCGTGAGGCCTGCGCGGCCGAGGGGGCGCGTTTCGCGCTCGCGCCGGGTGGTTAGCCCAGTGAGCCGATTGCGGGGTCAATCCCGCTCCCCAAACCTACCCGAGACGAGCGACTGCAGCGCAGTCAGCAGGGCGTCGGCGTCGGGGCCGACCGTTTCGACCTTGATCTGCGTGCCTTTCGCGGCGGCGAGCATCAACAGGCCCATGATGCTGTCGCCCATGACGCTCTGCCCATCGCGGCTGACCTTCGCCGAGGCGTCGAAGCGTTCGACCGTCTCGACGAACTTCGCCGAGGCGCGGGCATGCAGACCCTTGGTGTTGACGATGTCCAGCACGGCGAGCGGCATCTACCGGCTCAGCGCTCGCCCGGATCGAGCATCCGCCCGGCGCTGTCAATGTACTTCTCGCCGGCGCTGAGCGCGGCCTGCACGGCGTCGGGCAGCGGCCGCTCGCGGCACTTCGCAAGCTTCACCAGCAGCGGCAGGTTGGCGCCGTAGACCACTTCGCACCGCTCGCGCTTGCGTGCCCCCAAGGCGAGGTTCGAGGGGGTCCCGCCGAACATGTCGGTCACGAGCACGACGCCTGCGCCGGTATCGCTGGCCTCGACGGCGGCATGGATCTCTGCCTGGCGTGCGTGCAGATCGTCGGTCGGCTCGATGGCGATGGCCTCCACGCCCTCGAGCGCGCCGACGACATGCTGGAGCGCGTCGCGCAGCGCGGTGGCCAGACTGCCATGGGCGACGATGACGATGCCGAGCTGGCCGGCCGAGGGCGCAGGCTCGCTGAGCGGTTCGGCCCCGCCAGCCATGTCGTCGGAGCCTTGGTGGCCGTCCTGCACGCTCATCCCTCCATCTCTCCGCCGCGTTGTCCGTCGGCTGTCATGCGCCGGGCGGCACACGGTTGCAGCGGTCGCGCTACTCTTCGCAGTCCCCTCATCGCCCTCGATCCGCTGTCCGGTCCAGGGTCCGGTCCAGTTCGCGGTGGCGCACTGTTGCCGGCCATCCAGCCTCACCAAGTGCCGTTGCGATACGCTCGGCGACGGTGACCGACCGGTGCTGGCCCCCCGTGCAGCCGAACGCCACCGAGAAGTAGACCTTCCCCTCCTCGGCATAGGCCGGCAACAGGAGCAGGAGAAGGGCCACGACCTGTCCGAAGAACGTCTCGAACCGACTGTCGCCGCCGACATAGTGCTGAACGCTCGGATTGCGGCCATCCAGCGGGCGCAGCATTTCGTCCCAATAGGGGTTTCTGAGGAACCGCACGTCGATCACCAGATCGCAGCCCTGCGGCGTGCCGCGTTTGTAGCTGAATGAGGTGACCGAGACGCTGAGGCCCGGCTGCCTGTCGGCGGTACCACCCGTGTTCGGGGCCGAGGCCATCGGGCCCAGCCTCTCGCGGATCTCGTGCTTCAGGTCATGCGGGCTGAGCGTGGTGGTGTCGATCACGATGTCCGCCGCCGCGCGAACCATCGCCATCAGGTCGCGCTCGCGCCTTACGCCGGTCTCCACATCCTCGGCCGGCGCGAGCGGGTGGCGGCGTCGGGTCTCTGAGAAGCGCCGGGCCAGCACGTCGTCGCCGCAATCCAGGAAGACCAAGACGACGCGAGTGTCGCCGCTGCGATGGCGCTGGCCGTCGATGACCGCGGCCAGGTTATCGGCCGAGAAGTCGCGCGCACCGCTTTCGATGCCGAGCGCGATGGGCCGGCCGTCGCCGCCCTGTTCGACCAGCGGGCAGACCAGCGACAGGGGAAAGTTGTTGATTGCGGCGAAGCCGGCATCCTCCAGCACGTTCACCGTGGTGGTGCGGCCCGCCCCCGACATGCCGGTCACCAGGACGAGCGCAGGGACCGGCGCCGGCACGGCCCGGCGGGTATCGGCAGGCGGGGTTGCGCGGGTGTTGGCGGGTACGCTCTGCATCGACGGCCTCTGCGCAGATGCTCCTGGTTACGGGATCGATACTCAGTCGTTCGGGTCGGCGCCGGGCACGGCGACGTTCAGCACGGCCGGCGCATGCTCTGGGTCGGGCAGTCGGCCGGTGCGCAGCATGGCGAGCAGGGCCGCGGCGTGCAGCCCGACGCCGCCCGGCAGACAGGGCACCTGGACGCCGGCCAACATCATATAGCGCATCGCCATGATACGCCGGGTCGAGCCCTGGCGCGAGGCGACGCCGAGATCGACGGCCGACCACAGCGGCGCCGCCTGCCGGTAGGGATGGCGCAGGATGCCGACGCCCCGGATATCGACGAGACCGGCGATCGTCGGCACCGGGCGCATCACCGCGCCTTCGGCGGGCACCAGCGGTGCATCGACCTGCACGCGGTCGTCACCGATCAGCGCGATGTCGAGCGCGCCGCCCATGGCGATGAGCTCCAGCGCAAGTCTGGTTTTGCCGCTGCCCGAGGGCCCGAGGATCAGCACGCCCCGCTCGCCATGCGCTCGCCCGGTGGCGACGGCCGAGGCATGTAGCACCGTGCCGGCAGGGATCTCCTCAATTTCGTCGTCGCACGGACAGGCCGTCGGGGCAGGCCCTGCCTGGCCCTCGATGGGGGCGCCGCTCATGCCGGCAGCTCGACCGTGAAGCGCGCGCCGATCGGCGGATCGTCGGGCCGGGCGCCGGGCACGCGGACATTCTCGGCCCAGATGCTGCCGTCATGGGCCTCGACGATCTGGCGGCAGATGGCCAGGCCGAGGCCGGAATGGTTGCCGAAGCTCTGCTCCGGCCGTTCGGAATAGAACCGCTCGAAGATGCTCTCCAGGTTCTCGGGCGGGATGCCCGGGCCCTGGTCGGTGACGGTGACGGTTATCGTGCCCTCGTCGTCGCGCGCCTCGACAGCGATCGTCGTGCCCTCGGGCGAGAACGACAGCGCGTTGTCCAAGAGGTTGGCGAAGACCTGCGCCAGGCGACCCTCCAGCCCGCTGGCGGTCAGCCCGTCCTCTGGCAGCGCTATGGTCACGTTCACGTTCATCGCCTCGCCCTGGTTCCTCGTCACGCCGGCAAGGCTTTCTATCAGGGAACCGAGGTCGAACTCGTCCATCCGTTCGCGCACAAGCTCGGCATCGAGGCGTGAGGCGTTCGAGATGTCCGTCACCAGGCGGTCGAGCCGCTTGACGTCGGACATGATGACGTCGAGCAGGCGCTGTCGCTGTTCCGGCGTCTTGGCGTAGTGAAAGGTCTCGATCGCCGAGCGCATCGAGGTCAGCGGGTTCTTGATCTCATGCGCCACGTCGGCGGCGAAGCTCTCGATCGCGGCGATCCGGCGATAGAGCGCCCGCGTCATGCGCATCACGGCGGCGGACAGATCGCCGATCTCGTCGGCGCGGCCGGTCATGTCCGGGATCTCGATCCGGTCAGGATTGATCGGGCGCGCCGACGACGTGCCGACCGGGTCGACCGCCTGGGCGAGGCGCCGGATCGGCGAGGCGATGGTGTTGGCGAGCAGCACGCTTAGGCCGATGGAGACGATCGAGGCGGTGACGAAGATCTGCAGGATGCCCACGCGCTCGCGCCGGACGATCTCGTTGATGTCGTCTCCCTCGGTCGACAGGACGAGGACGCCGAGCACCGATTTGAAACGCCGGACAGGCATCGCGACCGAGACGATCAGGTTTTGCTCGGAGTTCACCCGGACCGCGTTGACCACGCTGCCGAGCGCTGCCTGGCGCACTTCGGGGGCGAGGCTGATGCCGGCCTCGGCGATCTCGGGATAGACCGCGTTGTCCTGGGTCGGGAAGATCAGGTCGTCATAGAACCGCTCCAGCCGGGTGATCGGGCCGGGCGGGCGCTTGGCGCCGGGTGGCGGCAGCGCTGTCGAGACGATGCTGCTGGCGCCGGCCGCGGTCGACCGGGTGTCGGCCACGAGGCGCAGATCGGTGTCGTAGAGCCGGGCGCGGACACGCGCGGGCCGGGTCAGCGAGCTGAGGATCGTCGTCGCGCGCTCGCTGTCGAGTTCCGGCCGCTCGGTCGCCGGCACCACCTCGCCCTCGCGGTAATCACCAGCCGATTCGGCGATGGTGACGGCGATGATCTCGCCCTCGACCGACAGGGATTGGAAGCGCTGCTCGATCAGACCCGAGCGAAACTGATTGAGGTAGAGCACGCCGAACACCAGTACGGCGAGACCGATGAGATTGAAGAAGATGATCCGGCGCTGGAGCGACGAGAACGGCGCCGAGCGGCGCAGGCCGATCAGGATGCGCTGGCGCGTCGTCGACGGGCGGGGCCTGCGGTCGAGGCCGAGCAGCGGACCGTCGTCTGTCGCAGTCTTGCCCCAGCGTCGCGCGCGCGCCCGGCCCTCGGCCTTCAACGCGGCGGCTTCCTCCTCGGCAAGCATGCGGCGCTCGCCGGGCAATGGGGCATTCAGATGCCGAAGCGCCGCGCCTTTCAACCGGGCAGCGCCGCTTGCAATGGCATCCCTCAACGCGTCCGGCGTCACGATTGCCCCGACATCTTTCCGACCCGCTACGACGGCCGCCTGCCGCGGCCCGGCCGCCTCGTCTCAATCCGCCGGACCGGTCCGGGTCCAGCCTGCCATAGCAACCGGCGCCCATGCTGGATCGGCGGCCACCGGTGCTATGTCACGCCCCCGGTCTCTCGCTGTCCAGCCCTGGGCCAGCCCTGTGGCAGCCCTGGGCCGGCCCCGGTGCAGCCTAAGTGCAGCCTCGGGCCAGTCAGTCACCGTCCGGCCACCGTCCACAGCCCCGGGCACGCGATCCCGGCGCCCTCGACGCCCTCAGACTTCCTTGTAGCGATAGCCGACGCCATACAGCGTTTCGATCGAGTTGAAGCTGCCGTCGACATCGCGGAACTTCTTGCGGATGCGCTTGATGTGGCTGTCGATCGTGCGGTCGTCGACATAGACCTGATCGTCATAGGCCGCGTCCATCAGCTGATCGCGCGATTTGACGAAGCCGGGGCGCTGGGCCAGCGCGTGCAGGATCAGGAACTCGGTCACCGTCAGGGTTACCGGCTTGCCGTCCCAGGTCGAGCTGTGGCGCATCGGATCCATCTCGAGGCGCCCGCGGCGGAGCACCTTGTCGCTTTCCGACCGCTCGACGCCGGCCGTGTCGGCCGGAGCCTCGCGCCGGCGCAGGACCGCGCGGATGCGCTCGACCAGCAGGCGCTGCGAGAACGGCTTGCGGACATAGTCGTCCGCGCCCATCCGCAGGCCGATCACCTCGTCGATCTCCTCATCCTTCGAGGTCAGAAAGATCACCGGAAGCTCGGACTTGAGGCGGAGGCGGCGCAGCAGCTCCATGCCGTCCATGCGCGGCATCTTGATGTCGAGGATGGCCAGGTCCGGCGGCGTGCCCGTCAGTGCCGTCAAGGCGCTCGCGCCGTCATTATAGGTCTTCACCTCGTAACCTTCGGCCTCGAGAACCATCGAGACCGAGGTGAGGATGTTGCGGTCGTCGTCGACCAGCGCGATGGTGGCCATGTCTATCCCCTGAAGTGTTGCGGCCCGCAGCACATTCTGCCGGGCGGCAAGGCCTCATCCGTTACGCGCACGTCACCAAAAGCTTGGACCGGCAACTTCTGCGCGCAAAACATGACGGTAGTGCGGCAGTGTTTTTAACCGGTTGCCGTCTTTTGACCTGATTCTAAGCCGTTCCCCTAACGCGCGTAACCGAGAGCGACGGGTTTCGCGCACAGGTAGTCAGACGTTGCATAAACGCTACGCCCTATGCAGCGGTTTTGTGCAGGTGCAGCAAAGCACTGGGAAACTTGGTCCTTTAGTCGGACAGGTGGATCGTCGCACAACGAAACAATCTTTCAAAAGGGTGGACGCCAAACGCGCCGGGTGTCTACATCCCGCAGGCTGGATTGCCATCGCTCAACTATAAGCTGATCGTTAAAAGGGTCGGTGGGGCGTAGTGCCGGGACTGCCGCGGCGTGGGGCCGTGGTCATGTATTTCAGCACTTTCGCGCGCGTCTGCGAGCGACGTCGCGCAACGAGGAGCGAGGCGCGATGTACACCGGAACGGTCAATCCAAGTTGCCGGCTTGAGGATGCCGGGATCCGTGGCCTCGCCCAGGTGCACTACAACCTGACCGAGCCCGGCCTTGTCGAAGCCGCGATCCGGCATGGCGAGGGCCAGCTGGGTCAGGGCGGCACACTGCTGGTCGAGACCGGCAAACACACCGGCCGCAGCCCCAAAGACAAGTTCGTCGTGCGCGAGCCGTCGGTCGAGGCCGATATCTGGTGGGAAAACAACGCCGCCATGGCGCCCGAGGCGTTCGAGCGGCTCTACCAGGACATGCTGGCCCATATGGCGGGCGGCACCTACTACGTGCAGGATCTCTTCGCCGGTGCCGATCCCGAGCATCGCCTGAACGTGCGGCTGGTCAATGAACTCGCCTGGCACTCGCTCTTCATCCGCCACATGCTGCGCCGGCCCGAGCGGCGCGAGCTCGACGCCTTTATGCCCGAGTTCACGGTCATCAACTGCCCCAGCTTCAAGGCCGACCCCGCGCGCCATGGCTGCCGCAGCGAGACGGTGATCGCGATCAGCTTCGAGCGCCGGCTCGTTTTGGTCGCCGATACCTCTTATGCCGGCGAGAACAAGAAGAGCATCTTCTCGATCCTCAATTTCATCCTGCCGGGCAAGGGCGTGATGCCGATGCACGGCTCGGCCAACCACGCCACAGGCGATACGGGCGACAGCGCGGTATTCTTCGGCCTGTCGGGCACCGGCAAGACCACGCTCTCGGCCGATCCGCAGCGCACGCTGATCGGCGATGACGAGCATGGCTGGACCGATGATGGCCTGTTCAATTTCGAGGGCGGTTGCTACGCGAAGACCATCAACCTGTCGGCCGAGGCTGAGCCCGAGATCTTCGCCACGACGCAGAAATTCGCGACCGTGATCGAGAACATGGTGTTCGATCCCGTGACGCGCGAGCTGGACTTCGCCGATGACCGCCTGACGGCAAACATGCGGTGCGCCTATCCGCTGCACTACATCTCCAACGCCTCGGCCAGCGGCCTGGCCGGCATTCCCAAGAACATCGTGATGCTGACCTGCGATGCGTTCGGCGTGATGCCGCCGATCGCGCGGCTGACGCCCGCACAGGCGATGTATCACTTCCTCTCGGGGTTCACCGCCAAGGTCGCGGGCACCGAGAAGGGGCTGACCGAGCCGACGCCGACCTTCTCCACCTGTTTCGGCGCGCCCTTCATGACCCGCCGGCCCGAGGTGTATGGCGCCCTACTGCGCGACAAGATCGCCCGGCACGGGGCGCAGTGCTGGTTGGTCAATACCGGCTGGACCGGTGGCGCCCATGGCACCGGCAGCCGGATGCCCATCAAGGCGACGCGCGCGCTGCTGACCGCGGCGCTGGACGGCTCGCTGGCCGGCATGCGCTACCGCACCGACCCGCATTTCGGGTTCGAGGTGCCAGTCGGCGTGCCAGGCATCGATGACAGCCTGCTCGATCCGCGCTCGACCTGGCCTGATCCGAGCGCCTATGACAGCGAGGCGCAGCGCCTCGTCACGATGTTCGCCGACAACTTCGCGCAGTACGAGGCGCATGTCGGCGAGGATGTGCGCGCCTGCGCGCTGAGCGCCGCCTGACGACCGTCGAGCCGCCGGTTATGGTCGCCCCGAGAGATGCCTGACTGCGCGTTCGCGGCCGGCCATCCGCTGACGGCGGAGACCGGCCTCGATGTGCTGAGGGCGGGCGGCAGCGCGGCTGACGCGGTCATCGCCGGCGCCCATATGGCCATGGTGGCCGAGCCGGTGCTGGCGGGCCTCCTCGGCGGCGGGTTCCTGATGCTGCGGGAGCCGTCGGGGCGGGTCGGCTGTCTCGACATGTTCGTCGATACGCCGGGCCGCAGGAGGCCCGAGGGCGAGGTCGACTTGCCGGCCGTGCATGCCGATTTCGGCACGACGACGCAGCGCTTCCATGTCGGCGCGGGCGCGATCGCGGTGCCGGGCCTTGCGGCGGGCCTGGCCGAGGCGCATGCCCGCGCCGGGCGCATGCCGATGGCCGATCTGCTGGCGCCGGCGATCCGCGCGGGGCGCGACGGCGTGGCGATCACGGCGTTCCAGGCGACGCTTGGCGAGATCATCAAGCCGATCCTGACCCATTCGCCCTCGATCAGGGCGCTGGCTTGTGGCGCGGACGGCCAGCCGCTGGCCGCCGGCGCGATCAGCCGCAACCCCGACTTCGCCGATGTGCTGGAGGTTCTGGGCCATGAGGGCGTCGCCTTCGTGCAGGAAGGCGAGATCGCGGCCGGCCTGGCGGCGCTGGCCGCGGAGGGCGGTCACGTCCGCCGCGACGATGTCGCCCGTTGGCGCGCCCGCGACCGGCCGCCCTTCGAACTCAGACGTGGCAAGGCCCGCGTCATGCTGAACCCGCTGCCAGCGGTCGGCGGTATCCTTGCCGGTCTGCCGCTGGCCCTGCTGCGTGAGGGCCCGGCACCTCCGCCGCCCGAGACCGTCGCCCGCGCCTTAGCGGCGACCGGGCTTGCGCGGCTGATCAGCGGTCTGGATGCCGAGCCCAACCGTGGGGCGCGTCTGCTCGCAGATCCCGTTCTGCGCGGCGCGCTCGCCGAGGCGGTCACGCTGCAGCGGGGCGACTGGTGGCCTACGATGCGGCGGGGGCTGGAGGCGGCGGTCATCGCCGGCGTCGCGCAGCGCGGCACCACGCATCTCTCCGCGATCGACAGCCGGGGTGGGGCGGCGGCGCTGACCCTTTCGAACGGGGAAGGCTGCGGCCTCGTCATCCCCGGCACCGGGATCCAGCCGAACAACATGCTGGGCGAGGAGGATCTCGTGCCGCCCGGCCACGATGGCGAGCCGGGCGCCTGGACACCTGGGCAGCGCCTGTCCTCGATGATGACGCCAAGCATCGTCGCCTGGGACGACGGCCGCCTCGCGGCGCTAGGCTCGGGCGGCTCAAACCGGATCAGGTCGGCGATGGCGCAGGTGCTGCTGCGTCTGATCGACGGCCTGCCCGCGGGCCGCCTGCCCGACCTGGAAGCGGCCATCACCGCGCCCAGGCTGCATGTCGAGGTCACGGACGCCACCGGGACGCCCGAGCTTTACTATGAACGACCGGGATTGATGGAGGAGGCGGAACGGGCGCTGCTCGCAGCATGGCCCGAGGGCGACGTGGCACCGCATCCGTTTGAGCGGCAGTCGATGTTCTTCGGTGGCGTGCATGCCGTCGCGGCCACGCCGGGGGGCGATGTCGCGGCCTTCGGCGATCCGCGCCGGGCCGGCATCGGCCTGGTGGTCTGAAATGGGGCGCAAGGAAATTCTGTCGCAGCATGCTATGCCGACATGATCTTTCGCTTGTCTTGACGGTGCCGGGCAGGCTCTGCTAGCGCCGTTCGCAACTGCAACAGACCGGTGCAGGCGATGGGCACGGCCGACGGGAGCAGAGGACCGCGATGATGGACGAGAGCGCGACCGACCTGATCGAACGCGACGACGCGACCCCGGTCGATGAGACGCCGACCGCAGGCCCAGTTGCCCTGCCCGACGATCCCGCCCTGCCGGCCCTGGTCGCCGAGGTCGCGGCCGCCGCACGAACCGTGACCGCAGCCGCGGCCGCGCGCCTCAAGGCCAAGGTCGTCAAGGACGGACGCGTCTCGGCCCACGCCCTCGATGCCGAGCAATACGCGGCGCACGGCCTGGCCTGGCTCGCAACCTATGCCGAGGCGCTCGCGCAAATGGCCGATTGGGCGTCGCGACTGGATGCCGACGGCCAGCTTGGCGAGACCGAGCGGCTGATCCTGTCGGTCGCGGCCGGCGAATACGCCGCGCAGATCCTCTCCGGCATTCCGATGACGCAGGGCGAGACGGTGCGCCCGACCGATCTCGGCCTCGCGCCCGCCGATCTGGCGCCGTTGACGGCCGCCAGCCCCGCGCGCCTTGCCGTCGAGGGCGCCGCGATGCCTGTGCGCATGCGCCTGGCCGAGCGCCTGGCCGCTGAGGAGGGTGCTGCGACCTTCGGCGCCGCCGGTCTCTCCGACGAGATGGAGATGATCCGCGATCAGTTCCGCCGCTTCACGGCCGAGAAGGTCGCGCCCGACGCGCATGAGTGGCATCTCAAAGACGCCCTTGTGCCGATGGAGATCCTGCAGGAGATGGCCGAGCTCGGCGTCTTCGGCCTGACCATCCCCGAGGAGCATGGCGGCTTCGGCATGGGCAAGGAGGCGATGTGCGTCGTCTCGGAGGAGCTGTCGCGCGGCTGGATCGCGGTCGGCTCGATCGCCACGCGGACCGAGATCGCGGCCGAGCTGATCCTCTGCGGCGGCACCGATGCGCAGAAGGCAGCCTATCTGCCGGGCCTCGCATCCGGCGAGATCCTGCCGACGGCCGTGTTTACCGAGCCGAACACCGGTTCCGACCTTGGCGCGCTGCGCACCAAGGCGACGCGCGAGGGCGAGGAGTGGGTGATCACCGGCAACAAGACCTGGATCACCCATGCCGCGCGCACCGACCTGATGACGGTACTGGCGCGCACTGATCCCGAGACGACCAACTACAGCGGTCTGTCGATGTTCCTCGCGCCCAAGACGCGGGGCGACTGCGCCGACCCGTTCCCCGACGCGACGCTGGCCGGGGGCGAGATCGAGGTGCTCGGCTACCGCGGCATGAAGGAGTATACGCTGGCGCTCGACGGCCACCGGGTGCCGGGCGATGCGCTGCTGGGCGGGGTCGAGGGGCAGGGCTTCAAGCAGCTGATGCAGACCTTCGAGAGCGCCCGCATCCAGACCGCCGCGCGGGCCGTGGGCGTCGCGCAATCGGCGCTGGATGTGGGGCTGCGCTATGCGCAGGAGCGCGTGGCTTTCGGCCGGCCCATCGTCGAATTCCCGCGCGTCGCGGCAAAGCTCGCCATGATGGCGGCCGAGATCATGGTGGCGCGTCAGATCACCTATTTCTCGGCGCGCGAGAAGGATCAGGACCGGCGCTGCGATCTCGAGGCCGGGATGGCCAAGCTGCTGGCCGCTCGCGTCGCCTGGGCCGCCGCGGACAACGCGCTGCAGATCCACGGTGGCAACGGCTTCGCGCTGGAGTATCCGGTCAGCCGCATCCTGTGTGACGCGCGCATCCTGAACATTTTCGAGGGCGCGGGCGAGATCCAGGCCCAGGTGATCGCCCGCCGCCTGTTGGAGACGGCGTGACGTCGTCTTCGTAAAGCGGGTCGCCCGACGGGCCGGGGATGCCGCGGCGCCAGACCTGGGCGCCCTCGACCTCATGCACCAATCAGCGGCTCGGCGAACTCCAGCACGTTGCCTTCCGGATCCTTGATGAAGCCGACGCGGCGCCGATACGGCGTGCCGTCCAGATCATAGGTCTCGGGGCGGACGAAGCTCGGCACGCCGCGCGCCGCGAGACCGGCCATCAGCGCATCGATGTTCTCGGCCGCGAGGCAGAGATGGCCATAGCCGGTGCGCGCAAAATGCGCCCGGAAATCCTCGGGCGCGGGCAGCGACAGGCCGTCCGGATCGGCTTCGACCAACTCGAGCCGTGTGTCGCCAAGCACGAGATAGGCGAGCCGCTTGCCGTCGAGCGCCGCGACGCGCCAGGCGACCTCGACCCGGAAGCCCAGGACGTCGCGATACCATGCCATCATCCGGTCGAAGGCCCGGACGTTCAGCGAGACATGGTCGAACCGGATGCCGGACGTGGCCGCGACGGTCGGGCCCGATGCCGGCTGCGCGTCGATGGGTAGGGCGGTGAAGGCAGCGGTGGCGAGCGTGGTGGCGCCAAGGCGCAGGATCGAACGGCGGTTCATCGACATCTCCATCGGGTGTGGCGCCGGCCCCCATGGCTGGCGGTGACGCAAAGCTGGCTCGCCGCCGGTGAATTCGGTAGATGGATTGCACTGATAAAAGATATTCGATAACTGAATGAGCAATGCAGGATCGCCTCGCGTTGCTCGCGCTGTTCCTCCGCATCGCCGAGAGCGGTTCGCTGAGTGCTGCGGGGCGTCAGCTCGGCCTCTCCCAGCCCTCGGTCAGCCGGCAGCTCCGGATGCTGGAGGACCGCCTTCAAACCGCGCTCTTCCAGCGCAGCACGCATGACCTCACGCTGACGCCCGCGGGAGAGGCCCTGATCGCCGACGCCCGCGCGATGGTCGATGGCTGGGATGCGCTCAGCGAGCGGGCGCAGACGGCTGAAGCCGCGATCACGGGGCCGGTGCGGATGCTGGTGCCGATGGGGCTGGGACAGACCGTGCTTGCGACGTGGGCGGCCGGGATGACGGCGCGCCACCCGGGTTTGTCGTTGGACTGGGTGGTCGATGACGCATCGCGGGACCTGATTGACGAGGGCATCGACCTCTGGGTCCGCGCCGGCGCGATCAACGACGACACGCTGATCGTGCGCCCGCTTGGCGCGCTGGAAAGGCTGATCGTGGCGCCGGCGGACTTCGGTGCGATCGAGGATGTCTCGGACCTCTGCCGGCGGCCGCTGGTGCGGCTGATGCCCTTCATGGCGGGCCCCCTGACGCTGGAGGGGCCGTCTGGGGCGCGGGTGTCGGTCGAGGCGACGAATGTGACCTCGACCGGTGCCTTGCTCGCCGCAGCAGCGATGGTCGAGGCCGGCGCCGGCTGGTCGCTTCTGCCGCGGTGGCTGGTCGCCGGCGCGCTCAGCGCCGGGCGGCTTTCGGCACCGTGTCCGGCATGGGCGCCGGCGCCGACACCCATCGCGCTCGCCTATCCGCGCGCGCGCTTTCGACCGGCGCGTGTCCGGCTGCTGATCAAGGCGCTGACGACCGAGGTGCCGGTGCTGCTGGGGAGTGTCTGATCGGCCCGCTTCGTCAAAACGTGCCGAGACCGCAGTCGCTTTGGGCTGCATGCTGCTGGATCGGCAGACGGCAGCTTCGCAAGGGCCTACCGCCCGCTCAGGTTGATCGGGCGGATCGGGCTGCGGCGGACAGAACGTCGGCAAACATCTCAGGGGTCAGGCGGCCGGTGTTCGTGTTGTAGCGCGAGCAGTGATAGCTGGCATGTACCGCGAGCCCGCGGATCACGCCCGCCGCACCGTGGCCGAAGGGTAGGGCAGCCGGGCGCATGCCGAGGGCGCGCAGCGTGCTGTCATGGGCGATGCGGCCCAGCGTGACGACGGTGGTCAGCCGCGGCAGCCCCAGTATCCGTGCCGACAGGAAGGGCCGGCAGGCATTGATCTCTTGGCCGACGGGCTTGTTTTGCGGCGGCGCGCAGCGCACCGCATTCGTCACCATGGCATCGACCAGGGTCAGACCGTCATCGGGCTTGGCGGCGTATCGGCCCCTCGTGAACCCGAGCGCGCCGAGCGTCGCGAACAGCAGATCGCCCGCATAATCGCCGGTGAAGGGGCGGGCCGTGCGGTTTGCACCGCCCCGGCCGGGCGCAAGGCCGACGATCAGAAGCCTCGCGTTCGGATCGCCGAAACTCGGAACCGCGCCGTTGAACCAGCTCGGCTCGGCAGCGGCATTGGCGGCACGATAGGCGACGAGGCGCTCGCAGATCGGGCAGTCGGCCGGCGCTTCCGGTCCGGCAGCCGCCGGCACCGGCATAGCCATCGCCAAAGGTCAGCTCAGGTCGTTTGTCTCGGGGTCGTCGGCCCGTACCGGTTCGCGCTCGCGCGACGGCTGGGGGCGATCTTCGCGCGGCGGGCGGCCGATCACGTCCTTCAACTCTTCAAGCTCGATGAAGTTGTCGGCCTGGCGACGCAGATCGTCGGCGATCATCGGTGGCGAGGAGCGGATGGTCGAGACCACCGAGACCCGGACGCCGCGACGCTGCAAGGCGCCGACCAGCGGCTTGAAGTCTCCATCGCCCGAGAACAGGACGATATGCTCGACATGGGCGGCCATCTCCATCGCGTCGATCGCGAGTTCGATGTCCATATTGCCCTTGACCTTGCGACGTCCCTGGCTGTCCGTGAATTCCTTGGCGGGCTTGGTGACCAGCATGAAGCCGTTGTAATCGAGCCAGTCGACCAACGGTCTGATCGGCGAGTACTCCTCGTTCTCGACCAGCGCCGTGTAATAGAAGGCTCGAACCAGTTTGCCACGCCGCATGAACTCGGCTCGCAGCAACTTGTAATCGATGTCGAATCCCAGCGATTTTGTTGCCGCGTAAAGGTTTGACCCGTCAATGAACAGGGCCAGACGTTCATCACGATAGAACATTGTTGCGCCGTTCCTATATTCTTTTTCTCGGTAGGCGAATCGTCAGATGGGCTCTGGTGTCATAGATGCCTCACGGTGTCCACTAATACGGATAGCGTTTCCATAACGGAGACAGAGCGCATGTCCGGCGGCCTAATCGCGCTGGGCGCAAATTTGCAGCATCGGGGTTCGGGGCCCCAGGACGTGCTGCTTAGCGCCCTGTCGCAAATCCATAGTGCCGGCCTCGGAATCATAGCGCATTCCAGCTTCTACCGCACCCCCGCATGGCCGGCGGGCAGCGGGCCGGATTTCGTCAATGCTTGTGCCCATCTCGATGTTGCTGGACGCACCGCTGCCGAGGTGCTTTCGGTCTTACACGGCGTCGAGGGCGATCTCGGCCGCGAAAGGCGCCAACGCTGGGCCGCGAGAACCTGCGATCTGGACCTGCTGGCGATCGGTCAGCAGGTCGTGCCAGATCGCCCGACCGTCGCGCGCTGGATGGCGCTGCCGGCCGAACGACAGCAAGGGACCGCGCCGGACGGACTGGTGCTGCCGCATCCGCGCCTGCATGAGCGGGCATTCGTCCTCG
>JBCCSW010000033.1:0-17829 GCA_039199465.1 Pseudomonadota bacterium | reverse complement strand
GGCGGCGACGTTGAGCTGGCCTGCGATCATCGGGCTCTGGTCCGGATCGAGGCGGGCGAGTTTCAGTGCGCCGCCGTAAGGCGCGAGCTCACGCTCCAGCATCCGGATGAAGTCCTGCGCGGCCTTGTCGAGCCGCGGCGCCACGACGACGATAATGGGGGCCTGCATCGATGCCTGCACGACATCGTTCATGAAGCTCGCATCGGTGGTATCGAAGGCGGCCGATGCACCTCCGCCCCCCGACGCGCCGGCGCCGCCCATGCCTAGCTCGATCATCCCATTGCCCCGTCGTGCTGCACACAAGGCGCGGAGCCCCTGCCGCGCCCGTCAAGGGCGGGACATAGACCGCGCCATCGACCAGCGCAATCGACGTGGCCGGTCACGGTGCAGGCGCCTGGCGGCCGGCGGCGTCGACCGTGTCGAAATCCAACAATACCGGCACATGGCCAAGCGCCTCGAGAAAGCGCAGCAGGTCGACCCAGGCGACGGCCGTCGTCGCGCGGTTGTGCAGCGGATGCGCATTGACCGCCGGGTGCGCCGCGATGCCTTGGTCCAGCACCAGGCGGATGGCGTCCGGCGCGGCATTGAGCGCTGCGAAAGGCGTGACCGCGCCGGGCCGCACGCCGAGCACCTGCCAGAGTAGATCGGGCTTGCCGAAGCTCGCGCCCTTGGCACCGATCGCCCGCTCCAGATCGCGGATCCGAAACTGCCGGTGCTCGAGGCAGGTCACCAGCCAGAGTTGGCCTTTCTTGTCCTTCAGGAACAGGTTCTTCACATGGGCGCCGGGCAGATCGCCGCACAGCTCCTGGCTGTCGGCCACGGTCATCAGCGGTGGGTGATCGTGATGCGACCACGCAATGCCGAGCGCACCGAGCCGGGCGTAAAGCGCAGCCTCCGCCGCGCGGCCCTCGGCCACCTCGTCTGGGTGCATCGTCTGCTGCTGGTGGTCGGTGTCGGTCATCCGCGCCTCTGCCCCGCCAGATAAAGCGCCTGGACGATCAGCCAAGCGCCAAGGGCGAATGCGCCCGGCGGTGTTGCCACGGCAAGAGATTTTTACGATCAACGAAAAAATCAACGCGATCGGGGGCTGAAATCCCGATGCATCGAAGGGAGAGATCGACCATGACCATCCACCGTATCGCTGCCACGGCACTCGCCGCGGCGCTGCTCGCCGCACCGGGTGCCGCCTATGCCGCCTGTGACGACGGCGAAATCGTCGTGAAGTTCAGCCACGTCACCAATACCGACCGCCATCCCAAGGGCATCGCCGCCAGCCTGCTGGCCGAGCGGGTGAACACCGAAATGGACGGCAAGGCCTGCATGGAGGTGTTCCCGAACTCGCAGCTCTACAACGACGACAAGGTGCTTGAGGCGATGCTGCAGGGCGACGTTCAGCTCGCCGCGCCGTCGCTCTCGAAGTTCGAGAAGTTCACCAAGCAGTTCCGCATCTTCGACCTGCCCTTCATGTTCGAGGACATCGCCGCCGTCGACCGCTTCCAGGCGTCCGAGACGGGCCAGAAGATGATGACCTCGATGCAGCGCCGCGGCCTCCTGGGCCTCGCCTATTGGCACAACGGCATGAAGCAGATGTCGGCGACCAAGCCGCTGATGGCGCCGTCCGACGCGTCGGGCCTGAAGTTTCGCACCCAGCAGTCCGACGTGCTTGTCGCGCAGTTCGAGGCACTGGGCGCCAATCCGCAGAAGATGGCCTTCTCCGAGGTCTACGGCGCCCTGCAGCAGGGCGTCGTAGACGGGCAGGAGAACACTTGGTCGAACATCTACGGCCAGAAGTTCTTCGAGGTGCAGGACGGCATCACCGAGACCAATCACGGCATCATCGACTATCTTGTCGTGACCTCGGTCGACTGGTGGAACGGCCTGCCCGACGACGTGCGCACGCAGATGGCGACGATCCTGGCCGAGGTGACGGAGACCCGGAACTCGGCCGCCTTTCAGGTCAACGAGGAGGCAAAGGACGCCATCCTTGGGGCCGGCGGCGAAATCCGCCAACTGACGCCCGAGCAGCGGGCCGACTGGGTGAAGGCGATGAAGCCCGTCTGGGACCAGTTCGTCGACGATGTGGGCCAGGACAATATCGACGCGGCGCAGGCGGCCAATAACGCGAGCTGATCGCAGCACCCGACGCTGACCGCATCGCGGCGCCGCGCCCCCTAATGCGCGGCGCCGCCCTCTCTCGGCACCCGGGCCGGCCCCGACCGCCGCCCGGCCTCCATACGAGGCCCGCCCATGTCCGCCGCCTATCGCCCCTCGACCCCGCTCGGCCAGGCCATCAACTGGGTCGAGGAGACGCTGATCGCCCTGCTGCTGGGCGCGATGACGGCGATCACCTTCGCCAATGTCGTCGCCCGCTATGTGTTCAACTCGAATATCCTCTGGGCGCTCGAGGCGACGGTCTTCCTGTTCGCCTGGCTCGTGCTGCTGGGCGCGACCTATTGCGTGAAGATCACCGCGCATCTGGGCGTCGACGTCCTGGTCAACCGGTTCTCGGCGCCCGGGCGACTGGCGCTGGCCTGGATCGCGCTGGCCTGCTGTCTGGCGTTCTCGATCCTGCTGTTCGTCGGCTGCTGGAACTACTGGGCGCCGTTCGCAAACCTGCCCGAGTTCGACGGCACCTGGCGCGACCAGGTCTGGTACGAGGTCAACGACATCCCCCTGCCCGAGGTCCTGCGCTTCCTTGAGGACGCGGTGAACCAGGGTGAGGAATACGAGAAGCTGCCGCGCTTCATCCCGTATTCGATCCTGCCGCTGGCATCCCTGATCCTGTTGCTGCGCTTCGTGGAAGTCGGCTGGCGGCTCGCGACCGGGCGGCAGAAGATGCTGATCGTCAGTCACGAGGTGGAGGACGACCTGCGCGACATCGCCGGCGCCGAGGGCAGCGCCCCGGCCGAACTGCGCTGAGCGAGGAGCGACGCGATGGAAATGGCCCTGCTCTTCGGCCTGGTGATCGGCTTCCTGATGCTGGGCGTGCCGGTGGCGATCTCGCTCGGCCTCGCCTCGATCATGTTCCTCTACCTGTTCTCGGACGCCTCGCTCGCCTCGATCGCGGGCACGCTGTTCAATGCCTTCGACGGGCATGCGACCCTGCTCGCGATCCCGTTTTTCGTGCTGGCCTCGTCCTTCATGTCGACCGGCGGCGTGGCCCGGCGGATCATCCGCTTCGCCATCGCCTGCGTCGGCCATCTCCGCGGCGGGCTCGCCATCGCCTCGGTCTTCGCCTGCATGATGTTCGCGGCGCTGTCCGGCTCCTCGCCCGCCACCGTCGTCGCCATCGGCACAATCGTCATCGGGGCGATGCGCCAGGTTGGCTATTCCAAGGAGTTCGCGGCCGGCGTGATCTGCAATGCCGGCACGCTCGGCATTCTGATCCCGCCCTCGATCGTGATGGTCGTCTATGCCACCGCCACCGACACCTCGGTCGGGCGGATGTTCCTGGCGGGCGTGATCCCCGGCATCATGGCGGGCCTGATGCTGATGGCCGGCATTTACGTTGCCGCGCGCATCAGGAACATGCCGGCCCAGCCCTTCGCCGGCCTCGGCGAGATCGTGGACAGCGGGCGCGACGCCTTCTGGGGCCTGTTCCTGATCGTCATCATCATGGTCGGCATCTACGGCATCCCGGGCCTGACCTCGGCGATCTTCACCCCGACCGAGGCGGCTGCCGTCTCGGCCGTCTATGCGTTCTTCGTCGCCAATTTCGTCTATCGCGACATGGGTCCGTTCAAGACCGCGGGCATGCAGGCGCCGGTCGAGACGCTGCTGTTCGTCGCGGCCTTCGCCGCCGTCGTCGTGATCGGGCCCGAGACGATGGGCCTCGACGCGATGGGATGGCCGATCTTCCTGGCGATCGCCGCGGCGCTGGCCGTCATTCCGGCGCTTGGCGTGGCGGGGATGCGGGGCGAGACGATGGAGGCCGTCGGCGTCGTGCGCGACCTGCCGAGGGCCTTCATCGCGCTGGTCCACCCCGACACCAAGGCGACGCTGCTGGAAGCCGGCAAGCTGACCATCATGCTGATGTTCATCATCGCCAACGCGCTGATCCTGAAGCATGTGCTGACCGAAGAGCGCATCCCGCAGGAGATCGCCGAGGCGATGCTGGCGGCCGGCCTCGGCCCGATCATGTTCCTCGTCGTCGTCAACGTGATCCTGCTGATCGGCGGCCAGTTCATGGAGCCGTCGGGCCTCTTGATCATCGTCGCACCCCTGGTGTTCCCGATCGCCATCGAGCTTGGCATCGATCCGATCCATCTCGGCATCATCATGGTGGTCAACATGGAGATCGGGATGATCACGCCGCCGGTCGGCCTGAACCTGTTCGTCACCTCGGGCGTCGCGAAGATGCCGATCCTCGACGTGGTTCGGGCGGCGCTGCCGTTCCTCGGCATTCTGGTGATCTTCCTGATCCTGGTGACCTACATCCCCGCGATATCGCTGTGGCTGCCGACGCTGGTGATGGGATCCGAGACCATCATCCAGTAGCGGTGCCCGGCCCGGTCGGTTGGGGGAACGGGATGGTTCTGCGTCTGAACGCCTGCGCGCGTGCGCTCGCTATCCTGCTGGCCGCCGCGGCCGCGCCCCGGTCGGCAGCAGCCTGCCCGGGTGAGGGCGCCTGCCAGGTCGATGGCGGCAGCTACATCCTCGATCTGCCCCAGAGCGCGGCAACCGGTGGCGAAACAGGTCAGGGCGTGCCAGCGCTCATGTATCTGCATGGCTGGGGTGCCTCGGCAGCCGGCGTGATGACCGGCCGCGCCGCGATGCGCGAGATCCTGCAATCCCGCGGTTACGCGCTCATCGCGCCCCAGGGCATGCCGCGGGCCGGTCGCACGCAGAACGACTGGTCGGTCGAGGACCGGATCGAGCATCCGCGCGACGATCTCGCCTTCTTCGATGCCGTGCTGGAGGACGCCGCCAGACGCGGTGTCGACCGCGACCGCGTGCTGCTCGCCGGCTTCTCGCGCGGCGGCTCGATGGTCTGGGACGTGGCCTGCAAGGCGCCGGGCCTGGTGCGTGGCTATGCCCCGATCGCCGGCGCCTTCTGGGAGCCGCTGCCGCGCGAGGGCTGCGCAGGGCCCGTCGTGCTGTTCCACACCCATGGCTGGGCCGACACCGTCGTGCCGCTGGAGGGCAGGCCGATCGGCAAGGTCATGATGCAGGGCGACGTCTTCGCAGCGCTCAAGATCATGCGCGAGACCCTGGGCTGCGCTGGCCGCCAGCCCGATCAGCGCGAAAGCGCGGCCGACACCCAGCGCTGGACGCGGAGCTGGCAACGCTGTGCCGCCGGACGGATCGACCTGATGCTGCATCCCGGCAGCCATGTGGTGCCCGGCGACTGGACCGAGCTGGCGCTGGACTGGTTCGAGGATCGGTTGGCCGAGGGCTCGTGAGACCCGTCGATCGGCGGCGCAACGTCAAAGCCAGCGCGGGATCTCGGCGCTCCAGGCGCGGAACTGGGTGTCGAAGGCCCGGTCCAGCTTCGCCTCCTCCGGCTCGATGAACCGCTTCTGCAGAATGTAGCCCAGCGGCAGCACGGTCAGCGCCGACAGCGGCTGGCCAAGCGTCATCGACCAGCCGACGACGATCAGCAGATCGCCCAGATAGATCGGATTGCGCGTGTAGCGGAACGGTCCGGTGCGCACCAGAAAGCGCGGTTTGCGGTGCGGCATGACTGCCGTGTTCATGCGCATCATGTGCCGCACGGCCCAGAGCATCATCAGCAGCGACAGCCCGATCAGGATCCAGCCCGACAGCCGCACCGCGTCCGGCAGCATGGGCGGCACGGCGCTGGCGATCGCCCAGGATGCCACCATCGCCCCCGCGGTCCACAGGGGCGGCAGGTCGATAAGCTGCTTAAGGCGCGTCGCCAGCGTTGCCTTGGGTGCCGCGCGCTCCTCGTCGTCATCGTCGTCGTCAACCAGCATGGGCCTCCGCGCGCACCGGCACGGCCTCCATGTTGTCGATAAGCCGGGCGCGCCCGATGACGGCGGCGACGAACAGCCGGTCGCCGGGGCGCGCCGGCCCGCTCCGCCGCTCCAGCGTGTCGGGATCGCGCAATTCGACATAGTCGACCCGGTCCGCAGGCAGTGCCGCGAGCCGGGCAGTCAGCGCCGCCTCGACCGACCGGGCATCGCCCCCGTCCTTCAAGCGCTCGATCGCCTCGCGCATCAGCGCATTGATCCGCCCGGCCCGAGTCCGCTGTGCGCCGTCGAGGTAGCGGTTGCGCGAGGACATGGCGAGGCCATCGGCCTCGCGTACCGTCGGCGCGCCGTGGATCACGGTCGGGATGTCCAGATCGCGGGCCAGACGCCGGATAACCGTCAGCTGCTGCCAGTCCTTCTGGCCGAACACCGCGGTATCGGCGAAGGCCTGGATCAGCAGCTTCGAGACGACCTGGGCCACGCCGTCGAAATGGCCGGGTCGCGACGCACCGCAGAGGACATCGGTCAACCCCGCCACCCGCACTTCGGTCGAGAAGCCGGGCGGATACATCTCGGCCAGGTCGGGGGCATAGAGGAGGTCGCAGCCCTGCCCAGCCAGCATTCGGGCATCGGCGGCCTCGTCCCGGGGATAGGCGGCGAGATCCTCGTTCGGGCCGAACTGAGTAGGGTTCACGAACAGCGAGGAGACGACCCTGTCTGCGAGCGAACGCGCCTCGCTCACAAGGCTAAGATGCCCCTGGTGCAGGGCGCCCATCGTTGGGACGAGGGCAACCCCAAGCCCGGCCCCGCGCCATCGCGCAATCTCGGCTCGCAGTGCCGCGACCGACCTGACCGTCTTCATGGGCACGACCGACAACTCCCTGTCGGTTGGGCGTACCACGGCAGCCGTAAACGTTCCATGCTTTGGGCCTTCGGGACGCGCTGCCCGTCCGGGGAACCCTCGGCAGAAGCGCTGCCGCGCAGCTCGCCCGGCCGCGCAGCTCAGACCTGGGCGGTCAGAGCCAGCCTTGCGCCTCGGACCGGACGATCTGCTCGATCATCTCGATATGCGCTTCGTCGTCGTTCAGGCAGGGGATGTAGTGGAAGTGCTCGCCGCCGGCTTCCTCGAAGCTCTCCTTTATCTCCTCGTTGATCTCCTCAAGCGTCTCGACGCAGTCGGAGGAGAAGCCGGGCGCGAAGACGGCGATGTTCTTGTGGCCCTGCTTGGCCAGCTCGGCGACATGCTCGACCGTGTAGGGCGTCAGCCACTCCTCGGGCCCGAAGCGGGACTGGAAGGTGGTCTGCAGCGCCTCCTTCGACCAGCCGAGCCGCTCACGCACCAGGCGCGAGGTCTTCTGGCAGAGGCAGTGATACGGATCGCCCTTCATGAAGTAGGACTTCGGCAGGCCGTGATAGCTCGCCACCAGGACCGAGGGCTTATCCTCCAGCGCGGCGTAGTAGCGCTCGACGGACTGGGCCAGCGCCTCGATATAGGCCGGGTGGTCCTGGTAGCTCGGCACGGTGCGGACCGAGGGCTGCCAGCGTAGCGTCATCAACGTGCGGAACAGGTGGTCGTTGGCCGTGCCCGTCGTCGCCGCGGCATAGTGCGGGTAGAGCGGGAAGAAGACGATGCGATCGCAGCCGTTGGCCTGCATCCGCTTCACCACGCTGTCGGTCGACGGGTTGCCGTAGCGCATGCAGAAATCGACCTCGACCGCGTCGCCGAAGGCAGCGGTGAGCCGGGCGCGCAGCTTGTCGGTCTGGCTGCGCGTGATCGTGCGCAGCGGGCTCTCGTCAAGCTCAGTGTTCCAAATGCCGCGATAGGCCTCGCCCGAGCTGAACGGCCGTTTGGTCAGCACGATGGTCTGCAGGATCGGCTGCCAGATCGCCGATGGCCATTCGATGACGCGCTTGTCCGACAGGAACTCGTTCAGATAGCGGCGCATCGACCAGTAGTCGGTCGCATCCGGCGTGCCGAGATTAGCGAGCAGGATGCCAACCTTGCGCTCCGGCACGGGCGGGTGCTCGGCATTGGCATGCGCCAGCCGGCCCTCGCCCGGCAGTACCAAGCCGCTATTCGTTCGGTCCAGCATCCCTGACCCCCGGTAGCCGATCGATCGTTCGCTGCACTGCAAGTTATGTGCGGCCCGCCAATGATCAAATGCGGCGATATCGACCAACCACTTTACACGGGCCGAATGCGGCCCGCACAGCCTGTGCGGCGCATGCAGGCCGGGGGCTAAGGCGGTCGCGTGGGCCGAGCGCTGGTTAGTCCACCCGCTCAGCCCATGGCGAGCGCTTCGATGCGCCCGAGCGACTGCTCCCAGCCCGCCTGGAACTGCTCGGGCGTATGCAGGATGCGGCTGTGCGTGACCGTCACGCGGCAGCCGGTGTCGATCGGCTCAAACAGCACCTCGACCGCCGTCTCGTTGCCGCGCTCGCCATCGGCGCCGACATAGGCCCAAAGCTGGCCGAGCCGACGGCCGGGCTCGAAGGCCGTCACCGTCCCTTCCATACTGAAGACGTTGCCGTGCGGATCACGACCCTTCGAGAACCAGCGGCCGCCGACATGGGGCTCGAAACCAGCTTCGAGGTTGGTGATCCCATCCAGGCCGAACCAGCGCATCATCGCCTTGGGATCGGTCCAGATCTCGAACACGCGCTCGGGGCTGGCCGCGATGTCGCGCGACAGCGTGATCGATGCACCGGCGTCAGCGGTCATCGGCGTCCTCTCCGAGCTGGTTCGAGCGCTCGTCGTCGTCGCTGCGTTGGCCATCGGTCTGGTCCTCCTCTGCCATGGCTTGGATGCGATCCAGCTCGCCTTCCCAGAAGACGCGATAGTGCTGCAACCAGTCGTCGAGCGGCCTGAGGCCGGTCGGTTCAAGGATGCAGAGACGCTCGCGCCCGCGGGCGACGCGCCGGATCAGGCCGGCCCTTTCCAAAACGCCGAGATGCTTGGTCACGCCAGGCTGCGTCAGCGGCAGGCGCGAGACCAGGGCACCCACGCCCAGCGGGCCGTCGCGCAGCCAGCCGAGGATCTGTCGGCGATGGTCGTCTGCGAGCGCCCCGATCACGGCATCGACAGGGAGGGGCGCGTCCGGTGGGGCATGGTCGGGTGATGGTGCGGATCGATCCATGCCCGCTATATAACTGATCTTTTATATAACTACCAAGATATATTTTCTTGCGCCCGGCTAGTCCCCCGCTTTTTCCCCCGCCGGGACCTCTGCCACGCCCAGCGCGTCGGCCAGGCGCGCGCGGGCCGAACCGGGGCGCAGCGGCACGGGCTGATCGGGCGCCGGGCACCACCCGGTCAGGAAGATCAGGTCGAAGCGCGCCCCCACGCGCCCGTCGGTCAGTCCCGCCTTGTCGGCATAGAGAGCGGCCGCCCGCGCCATGATCGCCCGGCGCGTCGGCCGGCGCAGGCGCTCGGCAATCGCCGCCGTCTCACCCATCGCCCGCAAGTCGCGCATCAGCGCCCAGGCATCGGGATAGCTGACATCGATCGCCTCGCAATCGGCCACCGGCATCGCGAAACCCGCGCGCTGCAGCAGCGCGCCGGCCGCGCGCAGCTCCGCCATCGGAGCGACGCGGGGGCTGAGGCCGCCGGTCTCGGCGATCTCGGCCTCGGCGAGCGCTTGGCGCATATCGGCCAGCGTCTCACCACCCGGCAGGACGGCGATCATCAGCCCGTCGGGCTTCAGCGCCAGGCGGAGCTGGATGAGATGGCCGACCGGATCCTCAAGCCAATGCATCACGCCGAGCGAGAGGGCCAGATCGGCGGCACAGCGGTCGAACGGCAGCGTTTCGCCGGCCCATGGCCGCGCCTCGGCCAAGGGCAGAAGGCGGCCCGCGGCCGCAAGCATGCGCGGCGACGGATCTGTCATCACCACGCCGGAACCGTCGCCGCCCAGCCCGCCCGGCAGCGCCGCAGCGGCAGCCCCGGCACCCGTGCCCGCAAGCGCCGCGCGCCGAAACACGCGCCCCTGCACATCGCCTAGGCGTTCGGCCACCCGCAGCGCCGCCTCGCGCATCACGAAATCCGCGCCATTGGCATAGCCGAGGCCCATTGCCCGATCGCGCCGATGCGCCAGCGCCCGGGCGTCGAACAGCGGCGATTGCGGTTTCTCAATGCGCGCCATCCCAAGCAGGGTAGGGTGTCGCCGCGCCGATTGAAGGCCTCCGCGGCCCATATCGGCGCCTGCGCGCAGGAAGGGCCGCCATGGCCACTCGTGAACAGCAGGGGCTCGGCGCGTTCCGGCGTGCGGGCAGCGCCATCGCCGCGCTGATGTTCCCGCCCGCATGCCGCGCCTGCGGCGCCGAGACGCAAAGCGACGGGCTGTGCGGGGCCTGTTTCGCTGCAGCCGCCTTCCTGCAGGGGCCAGCCTGCCCCACCTGCGGCCAGCCCGAGCCGCGCCTGCCCGCCCACGACCCGGCCTATCGCTGCCCGACCTGCATGGCCGACCCCCCGGCGTTGGACGGCCTGACCGCGGTCGCCCGCTACGAGGGGCCGGTGCGTCGGCTGATCCTCGCGCTGAAGCATGGTGACAGGCTGGACCATGTGCCCCTGCTGGCTGGCTGGTTGGCGAGCGTCGCGGGGGCGCGCCTCGGCGCCGCCGACGCCATCGTCCCCGTGCCGCTGCACTGGACGCGGCGTCTGAAGCGGCGCTTCAACCAGTCGGCCGAGATCGCCCGCACCGCGGCACACCTGACCGGCAACAGAGGCGCCTTCGCACCCACGCTGCTCAGCCGGCAGCGCGACACGCCCAGCCAGAAAGGTCGGGACCGCGCCGCGCGCCGAGCCAACGTCGCCGGGGCGTTCCGTGCCCCTCCAGGCAGCCTGGTCGGTCGGCGTGTTCTGCTGGTCGACGACGTCTGCAC
The DNA here is from genome assembly GCA_039199465.1 of Pseudomonadota bacterium. GTDB lineage: Bacteria > Pseudomonadota > Alphaproteobacteria > Rhodobacterales > Rhodobacteraceae > Thermohalobaculum. The sequence continues at coordinate 7,015 of JBCCSW010000033.1, read as the reverse complement.
CTCGGGCGCGACGCTGGACGCGGCCGCCCGGGCCTGCCGCGCGGCCGGTGCCGAAAGCGTCGATGCGGCCGTGATCGCTCTGGTCGTCTTGGACAGGCCACCCTATCTGGCGCAGGCTGCAGGCAGCGCGCCGCAGCCTGACCAAACGCCGGAGGATGACGATGGCCGTTGAGATCTACACCACGCCCATCTGCCCCTACTGCATGATGGCGAAGCGGCTGCTGACCCAGAAGGGCGTGGCCTTCACCGAGATCGACGTGATGCGCGACCGCGCCAAGAAGGCCGAGATGATGGACCGCGCCGGTCGCCACACCGTGCCGCAGATCTTCGTCGGCGAGACGCATGTGGGCGGCTGCGACGATCTCTATGCGTTGGACGAAGCCGGCACGCTCGACGCGCTGCTCAGCAAGGCCGCGTGAGCCAGCGATGAGCGCCCCTGCCCGCCCGCTTCGGATCGCGCTGATCCAGATGACCTCGGGCGAGGATCCCGCCGCCAATCTGGCGGCGGCCGAGGCGATGCTGCGCGAGGCCGCGGCCGGCGGGGCGGAACTCGCGCTGACGCCCGAGGTCACCAATCTCGTGACGCTCGACCGCGCACATCAGCGCGCTGTCCTGCGTTCCGAGGTCGAGGATCCGACGCTCGCGGGCCTTCGCGGGCTGGCAGCCGAGCTTGGGATCTGGCTGTCCATCGGCTCGCTCGCCGTCGATGGCGGGCTGGGCGGCCGCGATGACGGGCGCGCCGCCAACCGGCAGTTCCTGCTGGCACCCGACGGCGGCATCGTCGCGCGCTACGACAAAATCCACATGTTCGACGTGGCCATCGGCGGGGCGGATACATTTCGCGAGAGCGACAACTTCCGCCCGGGCGAGCATGCCGTGCTGGCCGACACGCCCTTCGCCCGGCTCGGCCTCACGATCTGCTACGACATGCGCTTCCCGGCGCTGCACCGCGCACTGGCCGAAGGCGGGGCGGAGATCATCACCAGCCCGGCCGCCTTCACCGTGCCGACCGGCCGCGCGCATTGGGAGGTACTCCTGCGCGCCCGCGCGATCGAGACCGGGAGCTTCGTCCTCGCCGCGGCGCAGGTCGGCCATCACCCCTCGAAGAACGGGCGCGACCGGCAGACCTGGGGCCACAGCCTGGCCGTCGCACCCTGGGGCGAGGTGCTGGCCGACGGCGGGGGCGAGGGCCCTGGCGTCATCTTCGCCGATCTCGACCTGGCCGCCGTGGCCGAGGCCCGCCGCCGCATCCCCTGCCTCGCCAACGCCCGCGCCTTCGAGGGGCCAGAGCCGCAGGCCGAGCAACCCGCGCACCGCCGGACCGGCTGACGCCGCAGTCGGTTCGCTGGCCAACGTGATTGCCTGGCATCTATCGTCCCGAGATTGAACGAGGGGCGTGCGATGCCATTCGCGAGTGTAAGTGATTCCCTCCGCACCGGTGCCGACGCTTTCCTGAAAGCCCTCGACCCCACGGACCCGTTCTTCTGGGCCGCAGTCTGGCTGATCCTGTTCGCTTGGGTGCGCCGCCAAGCGGGCCGCATCGTCAAAAGCGACGGCGACCGCGCCGTGATCCTGCGGTTTTTCGAGGAAGACCGCGCCGGCGCCTTCTACCACCGCAACCTGAAGGCCGTCCTCGACTGGCTCGACACCCGCCTCGCCCCCGGCATGCCGTCTTGCCGCTGGCCATCGAAGCCTGTGCAGCGGGCCTGGTCCGGCCCGCTCTTCGACCTGACCCTGCAGCTTGCAGTCGCATACCCGCTCACCCTGCTGATCATTCATTGGATCGCGACGGGCGACGCTGGCCGGATTGGTGGCGTCGAGGTGACCCCGACGACCCACGATCTACTGCCTCGTATCATCACTGCGACCGGATTGATCGTAGCGCTCTCTTCAGCAGTCCTCGCCCGTCATGCGTTCTTTCGAGTCAGCGAGTCATCAGGGGTGGTGTTCTTGATTCTTCTCGCCTTCTTGATGGCGATCGCTGCCGCAATGGCAGCCGCGATCGCAGCCCAATTCGCCGCGGCGATCGCAGTAGTGCTAACCCTTGCCCTCGCATACTCGATGGATCGCTTCGAAAGAGGCGGGCCGGCAGCTGCAGCCGCAGTAATGGTCACGCTTATGATAATGGCGATAGAGGTCATTGGAGCGGACACCGAAGCCCCAACCGCCTCTTTTATCGCTATGGCCGTCCTCTTCATCGTCGCAATTGGCGGGTACACGAGCTTACTCGTGGCGGCAGATGCAACAACCTGGTTCGGTTTGCACTTTAGCCGCCCTGCGCTGGCGCTCGGACTGCTCGTGGTCGTTCTAATGGCGACCATCGGGATCATGGCAGCCCTCATTCCGGTGCCGGATTATCTTTTGGAGCGGGGGCGCTCCCTCCTTCTGTTCCTCTGCCTCTTGCCACTCGCCAACGCCACGGCCGATTTCCTCTCCATCGGCCTGACCCGCTACCTGCTGCGGCACAGCCTGACCGCCTCGACGCCCTGGCGCTATTGCCAGTGGTTGGTTGACCTCGTCCTTGGTCTCGTCATCCTGATGGCGCTCGGCGCTGCCATCGTCCTCGGCGGGCACTGGATCCGCCTTGCCGATGGCACGCCGATCATGGACGTCGCGGGCACGCTGCAGGGTTTGCGCACCGACCCGTGGAGCTACACTTGGCTGATCGCCGGCGTGGCCACGACCGTGGTGCCGACGCTGCTGCACGCCCTTTTGGGCGCGGCCTCCGCCGGCATTCTTCTCTCCAGCCGTGCCATCGTCTGGCTCTCGCCCGGTATCGTCCAGCGTCTCAAGGAAGCGCCCAAGGAACCGCCGCCCCGCCCCGTCCTGATCGGTGTTGGGGCCCGTGTGGGGGCCGGCGCCGTCGCCGCAGCCACGCCGCAACCGATTATCGGCGGCTGGATGCTCAGCCTCCTGGCAGCCCTGGTCGGCAGTGCCATCGTCGGCGCCATGCTCGCCATCGCCCAGATCGTGCTGCATCTCCCGGTGTTTGGCGCGATGGTCCTCCGGTGGCTCAGCTTCGTGGCGACCGTTGCCGGCGCCGACATCCCCGCCGTCTGATCCCACCCCTCAGAGTGCCCCTTCATGCGCCGCTGAATGCGCATCAAAGACACCCCGGCGATCAGCCGCCGTAGACGCCCTCGCGCGTCAGCACCGCGCCGGGGTTCAGGATGCCGTGCGGATCCAGAGCGCGCTTGATCGCCCGCATCGCGGCCAGCTTCGCCGGGTCCAGGGCGGCGGCCAGGGCGTCGCGCTTGGCGCGGCCGATGCCGTGCTCGGCTGCGATCGAGCCGCCCAGCGCCAGCGCGGTCCGGTGCACCGCCTCGCGCCCGGCCCGGCCGGCCTGCTTCCAGTCGGTCGGCCGCGCGCCCGCCGGCGGGAACAGGTTATAGTGGAGGTTGCCGTCGCCTACATGGCCGAAGCAGTTGATGCGGAGCTGCGGCGCAACCTCGGCGACCGCAGCCGCGGCCTGCTCGATATAGGCGGGGATCTTCGACAACGGCACCGAGACGTCGTGGCTCGACACCGCGCCCGTCTTGCGATTGGCCTCGGGGACCGTCTCGCGCGTCCACCAGAGCGCCCGGCGCTGTGCCTCGGACGCGGCCACCACGCCATCGGTGGCAAGACCGTCGGCGAAGATCTCCTCCATCAGCGCCTCGGCCCGGGCATCTAGGCCGCTGCCTGCGGGCCCCGTGACCTCGACCAGCACGCGCCAGGCGGGCCGGTCCGGCAGCGGGTCGGTCCAGTCCGGGAAATGCTCAGCGATGAAGGCGGGGCCCTGGGCCGCCATCAGCTCGAACGCCGTGATGCCGTCGCCGAGGCGGGCGCGCATGGCATGCAGCAGCTCCAGCGCCGCCTGGGGCGAGGGCACCGCCAGCATCGCCGTCGCGATCTCGCCCGGTGCCGGGAACAGTTTCAGACTTGCCGCGGTGATCAGGCCAAGCGTGCCCTCCGAGCCGACCAGCAGGCCCTTCAGGTCATAGCCCATATTGTCCTTGCGCAGCCGCTTCAGGCCGTGGTGGACGCTGCCGTCGGCCAGCACCGCCTCGACCCCCAGCACCAGGTCGCGGGCATTGCCATAGCGCAGCACCTGCACGCCGCCGGCATTGGTCGCGAGGTTGCCGCCGATCCGGCACGAGCCCTGCGACGCCATGGCGAGCGGGAACAGGCGGCCGGCCTCGGCGGCGGCGGTCTGCACCGCCTCCAGCGTCACGCCCGCCTCGGCGACGATCACGTTGTCGGCCGGGCTCACGTCGCGGATGCGGTCCATCCGATCCAGGGCAATCAGCACCGGATCGGGGATCGCCTCGCCCGCGGTGACCTGGCCCGCCACGAGGCCGGTGCCGCCAGATATGGGGATCACGGGCAGGCGGCGGCGGTGGCAATGGGCGAGGATCGCCGAGACCTCGGTCACGTTCTGCGGGCGCAGCATCAGCGCGGCGCGCCCGGCGAATTTGTCGCGCGGCTCGGCCAGCCAGGGTCCCAGCCGCTCGTCGCCCGACCGGATCACGCCGCGCCCATCGGTCATTGCGGCCAGCGCCTGCACATCCTGGGCCGTGACCGCGTTCAGTGGCGGCGCGGTCGAGGGACGGGGCGCATCGGTGTCGAGATGATCGGCCATGGGCAGAAGATAAGGCGTGGCGTGGCGAAGGTCAGCAGCCGCTTTCCGGGTCGCCGGGTCGCGTCGCGGCGGCGCGGGCGAGGCGGTCGTTCACCGCACGGCCGAGGCCAGTCATCGGGACGGGGGCGACGGCGATGGTGCCACCCTTGGGCAGGGCAGCGTCCAGACGCCTGAGGGCCGCGAACAACCGCGTCGCCGCCTCGGCCGTGTCGCCGCCGGGCGAGAGGGTGTCCGCCACGGGCACCGAGGCCGCCGTGGCCGGGTCCGGCCCGAAGCCGAGCCAGGCCTCACCGGCCATCGGCGCCTCAGCGTCCAGCCGAAGCCGTGCCCTGGGCGCGTAATGGCTCACCATCAGGCCCGGCGCGGCGAGGGGCGCCGTGCCGCCATCCTCACCAGCGGAAAGGTCGAGCTGCACGCCCCGAAGGGCCGCCGACAGAGCCTCCACCCCGATGCCGCCCGGGCGCAGCAGCCGGACGCGCGGCATCGGCCCGGCCTCCTCGACCGCGAGGATCGTCGACTCGACGCCGACGGTGGCCGGACCCGCATCCAGCACCGCGTCGATCCGGCCGGCAAGACCCGCGGCCGGGTCCAGCACATGGTCGGCCGATGTCGGGCTGATCTTGCCGGAGGGGTTGGCGGAAGGCGCCGCCACCGGGCAGCCCGCAGCGGCGATCAGCGTCCGCGCCACCGGGCCCGCAGGCACGCGCAGCCCGACCGTATCGCGACCGGCCGTCACGGCAGGCGCCAGCGCCGCCTCCGCCCGCAACGGCAGCACCATGGTCAGCGGGCCGGGCCAGAACGCGTCCGCCAGGCGCATGGCGAGCGGCCCGATCCGCGCGATCGCCTCGGCCGCGGCCGAGTCGGCAACATGCACGATCAGGGGATTGCGCGACGGCCGACCCTTCGCGGCATAGAGTGCCGCGACCGCAGCGGCATTCCGGGCATCAGCGCCCAGGCCGTAGACCGTCTCGGTCGGAAAGGCGACCAGCCTGCCCGTGGCGAGCAGCCGTGCCGTCTCGGCGATGCCGGCAGGGTCGGCCGCAAGCCGCCTCGTCTCGCCTGCCCCAGTCGCCATGCTGCGTCATCCCATGAACGGCGTGTCGTCGCGCCGGCCAACGCGCGCACCGAATGTTGACGTTTACGTCAAGACGCGGCATCGCTGCGCTTCCGATCGCGCGCCCATGACATAGATGATCGGCAAACGCCACGCGCCGGCATCGCGCCGGACAAGCGGGCGAGGGAGGAAGCACAATGACCTATCAGCCGCCCGTCGCCGAGATGACGCGTCTGGCCGTGCAGCTTGGCCAGGACGCGCTAGCCGACACGGCGCTCTATGCCGAGGCGACGGCCGAGAGCCGCAGTGCGATCCTGGACGAAGCCGCGCGCCTTGCCGTCGAGGTGCTGGCCCCATGCAACCAGGCCGGCGACCGCGAGCCCGCGCGGCTGGAGAACGGCGTCGTGCGCACCTCGCCGGGCTATGCAGATGGATACAAGGCCATTGCCGAGGGCGGCTGGGTCGGCATCGCAGGCAAGCCTGAGTACGGCGGCATGGGCCTGCCGCAATCGCTGGCGGTGATGGTCGGCGAGATGATGGCCTCGGCGAACCTCTCGATCTCGCTCTGCCCGCTGCTCAGCCAGGGCCAGATCGAGGCGCTTGAGCACCATGCCAGCGACCAGCTGAGAGCGCGCTATCTGCCGATGCTGACCTCGGGTCGCTGGACCGGCACGATGAACCTGACCGAGCCGCAGGCGGGCAGCGATGTCGGCGCACTCCGCACCCGCGCGGAACGCAGCGAGGACGGCGTCTACCGCATCACCGGCCAGAAGATCTGGATCAGCTGGGGCGACCATGACGTCGCCGAGAATGTGGTCCACCTGGTGCTCGCGCGTCTGGTCGATGCGCCGGCAGGATCGCGCGGTGTCAGCCTGTTCCTGGTGCCGAAGTTCATTCCGAACGAAGACGGCAGCCTCGGCCAGCGCAACGCCGTGCGCCCGCTCTCGCTCGAGCACAAGATGGGCCTGCACGGCTCCCCCACCTGCGTGATGGAGTTCGACAGCGCCACCGGCTGGCTGGTCGGCGAGGAGAACAAGGGCCTCGCCTGCATGTTCACGATGATGAACAACGCCCGCCTCGGCGTCGGCATCCAGGGCGTGGCGATCGCCGAGGCCGCGCTGCAGGCCGCTCAGGCTTGGGCGATGGACCGGGTTCAGGGCCACACCGCCGACGGTTCGCCGACGATCGTCGGCCATGCCGATATCCGTCGCATGCTGATGCAGATGAAGGCGCAGACCCGGGTGGCGCGCGCCATTGCCTATGACTGCGCCTTCGCCCTCGACCTGGCCCGCGCGGCCGAGGACGCGGAAGCGCGGACGGCGGCCGCCCGCCGCGGCGCG
>JBCCSW010000032.1:0-17848 GCA_039199465.1 Pseudomonadota bacterium | reverse complement strand
GAGACCAAAGTGGTCGAGGGCGGCCTCGCCCGGGTCCTCAGCTGGTATGACAACGAATGGGGCTTCTCGAACCGCATGGCCGACACCGCCGTCGCCATGGCAGCCCATCTCTGAGCGCGCGTCGTTCGGCGTCAGAAAGTACCGCGCATGACGATGGATCAGTCCTTCAGGATCCTCCTCGCGGACTCGGCCGCCTTCGGGATCGTCGCGGCCGACCATTACCTGCTGGCGGGCAGCGGCTCGGCCGCGCTCGGCAGCTTGTTCCGGTAGTCGCTGCCGGCACCGGTTCGACCACGATGGCGGATGCCGGTCAGTTGCGGCAGACCCGGTAGCTTCCAACCATCTCGCAGCGGGGTCCGTCGCCGGATCCGATGTCGGCCGGGCTCGCTGCCGGTGCTTGGTAGGGCTCCGGCTCAGGGGCCCTCGCCTGGGGCACGTAGCAGCTGCCGCGGCTCGACAGTTTCTGACCCGATGGGCAGGTCTTGCGGACGCACTGCTCGCCGATCTTGTTCTCGGTAGGCGCGCATTCCAGCGGGCAGGCGCGTTCCTCGCGACGCTCCAGACGTTCCAGTGCGTCGATCGACGGGGCGATTGAGGCGAGTGCGACCGTCTCGGCAGCCTTGGCCAATGCGCGCTGGCTTCGGGGCCCCCAGATGCCGTCGACGACGCCAACATTGCAGCCGAGGCGCTTGAGCTCGCCCTGAACGGCCGCATTCAGCTCCCGCGCGCTCATGTCGACGGAGCGCCGGCTCACCTGGTTCCCCGTCGGCGGCGTCGTAAGCGCGACAACGGTGTTCGTGTCATCGTTCGGCTCGTCTTCCCCTGTCGTCTCCGTCCGCGCCGTCGTTGGCGCGGCCGCCAAGGCTGCGTCACGCGCCTCCACGCGCGCGATCCGTCGCCTTGCTTCCTCCGAATACGGACCATCGGGGAACTGGTTCAGGAAGGTTCGATACGCCTCCAGCGTGTCGGTCGAGGTGGTGAAGGCCCAGATGCCGTACTGCAGCGCATCGATCGACGGCGCCGCCGACGTCTCGGCCTCGGTTGGCGCGGCAGCAGGCGCAGCGACATCGGCACCGGTTGTCTGCACGACGGCGGCGGGTGGCATGAAGAAGTAATCATCGGCCGACAGCGACCCGTAGAGGAACGGCTCCTGCACGCCGTCCGTCTCGGCCAAGACGCGGTCGCGCACCCGCCTGAACAGCTTGCCGATCTCCAAACCGGGCTCGAGCAGCGCCTCGGCCAGCGCGTCCGCGTAGGGGCTGTTCTCGCCGATGCCGTCCATCGCCAGCGTGCCCTCGCGCGCGGCATAGGCGATCAGGGTATTGCCCGCGGGCTCGACCGCGCTCAGGCCGCGGCCCATGGACCGGGTGCCGAGCGTCCGGGTCATCGTCGTGCGGAACGGATTGTCGCGACAGGCATCGACGATCACCAGCGACAGGCGCTCGGCGCCTTCGACGGCCCGCGCGACCAGCTCCAGCGGCAGGGCCTCGTAATCGACATCGGTGTCGACCTCCAATCGCGCATCGACGGGGACAAGGTAGTTCTGCTTGTCGATCTCGATGCCATGGCCCGCGTAGTAGACCACCGCGCTGTCAGCGCCGCGCGCCCGGGCCGAGAAGTCGCGGAGCGCGCGCTTCAGCTCGCCCAAGGACTGGTCGAAGCGCCGCTCAACCTGGAAACCGGCCGCCTCCAGCGCGATCGCCACCCGCTCCGCATCGTTCGGAGGGTTCTTCAGGGTCGAGGCGGCCTGGTAGGCGGCGTTCCCGATCACAAGACCGACACGCTCGACTGCCGAGGCGGGCGCCGCGACCAGGAACATGAGAACAGCCAAATACACCGCGCGCATAGCGACCTGCACCTCCAATACGGTTGACGTCTTGAGTGACAGCCAAGGCCATCATGTGACGACTTGGCGCCCGGCATTGTGCCCTCGGTCACATTGCCGCCCATTCGGCACGGCATGACATGCCTCCAAATCACCCGTTGCAGCATTTTCGGAGCCTTCTCGTGCCAGCGAAGATCGCCGCACTCTGGTCGTCGCGGCCAGGCCGGATCGCGCCCTGACACCCGGCCACACCCACGAGGCGACCTGGCAGCACATCGCCGACTTGGATGTCTGCCTGCCCTTCGAGCAGACCTTCAACTATCAATCCGGGATCGCGATGGACTGGCGGCCGGACGGCCGGCTTGCGGTTTTCATAAGCGATCTCGGCACCGACGGGATCAAGCGCCGCGCGCCGGGGCACGGGCCGCAGGAACCGGACAGCCCGCTCGGCAAGAGCCTTACGATCGATCCTGCGACCGGCGCGGTCGCGGTCACCTCGCTCGGCCACCGCAACGCAGGCGGCATCGTCGCGGCGCCCGACGGCCGGATCTGGCTGAAGCTCGACACCTTGGACGAGGTGCGCATCCTAGAGCCCGCGGTGCTGGAGCTGCCGCCCGATATGTTGGCGGCGACCGACACGCTGGCGGTCTGCTCGGGCTGCCATCAGGTGGTCCCGGGGCGCAGCGGCCATCATGGAGCGCCGACGCTGGTCGGTGTGCTCGGCCGACCCATCGCGGCCTTCGACTACGCCTACTCCGAGGCGCTCAAGTCGGTGCAGGGGCGATGGGATATCGAGAGGCTGACCGCGTTTCTCGCCAATCCGCAAGGCTGGGCGCCCGGCACGTCGATGCCCGCCATCGATCTGGCCCGCTCCGAGCGCGAGCGGGTGGTGGAGGCCTTGGCGACGATCTCCTCGGGTCTCTACTGAGCCCGCATCGGCTCTTTCGTCGCTGCCTGCAGTTGCTTAAGCACGGGCGGCGAAACGGACGCATCCGACGGTCGGAGGAACCATGGCGCTCAGGACACTCGATCACGCCGATCTCAACGGCAAACGGGTGCTGGTCCGTGTCGATCTGAACGTGCCGATGCAAGACGGCAAGGTCAGCGACGACACCCGGATCCGAGCCCATGTGCCGACGATCGCCGAGATCCTGCGCGCGGGCGGCCTGCCGATCCTGCTGGCCCATTTCGGCCGGCCGAAGGGCCAGGTCGTGCCGGAGATGTCGCTCGGCCAGGTGGCCGATGCCCTGCAGGCATCGCTCGCCGCGCATGGCGGCCCTAACGTCTTCATCGCGCCCGACTGCATAGGCCCGATGGCCGAGGAGGCGGTCGCCCGCATGATCGGCGGACAGGTCCTGCTGCTGGAGAACCCGCGCTTTCACGCGGGCGAGGAGAAGAACGACCCCGATTTCGCCGATCAGCTCGCGCTGCACGGCGATCTCTATGTCAACGATGCCTTCTCGGCCGCGCATCGTGCCCATGCCTCGACCGAGGGGATCGCGCATCACCTGCCTGCCTATGCGGGTCGCCTGATGCAGGCCGAGATCGAAGCGCTGGAGAACGCGCTGAGCACGCCCGAGCGCCCGGTCGTGGCGGTCGTCGGCGGCGCCAAGGTGTCGACCAAGCTGGATCTGCTCGCCAACCTCATCGCCCGGGTCGACGCGCTGGTGATCGGCGGCGGCATGGCGAACACCTTCCTCGCCGCGCAAGGGATCGGCGTCGGCAAGTCGCTCTGCGAACACGACCTCGCCGAGACGGCGCGCGCCATCCTGGACAAGGCCGCCGAGGCCGGCTGCCGCATCATGTTGCCGAGCGACGTCGTCATCGCCCGCGCGTTGGAGGCCGACGCGCCGCATGAGACGGTGCCGGCCGATGCCTGCCCGCCCGACGCGATGATCCTGGATGCCGGGCCCGACAGCGTGGCGGCGATCATCGCGGCCTTCGATGCGGCCAAGACGGTGGTCTGGAACGGCCCGCTGGGTGCCTTCGAGGTCGAGCCCTTCAACGCCGCCACCGATGCTGCGGCCCTGCATGCCGCGGCGCTCAGCCAGTCGGGCGCGCTGCTCTCGGTTGCCGGTGGTGGGGACACCGTCTCGGCGCTGAACGCCTCGGGGGCTGCTGGGCACTTCTCGTATCTCTCGACGGCCGGCGGGGCGTTCCTCGAATGGCTGGAGGGTAAGACGCTGCCCGGCGTCGCCGTGCTGCAAGACGACTGAGCCCGATCCGCCAGCTTTCGGCGAAGGCGGCGGACACCGCCGGCAACCCGCCACAACGACCACGCTGACCGGCCAAAGGGCGGCATGCTACCCTCAGCGCCCCATAGTCCAGGAGCCCCATGATGATCCGCCGAACGGTCCTTGCGTCGCTGGCCGCCAGCACCCTGCTCAGCGCCCCGGCCGCGGCGCATGACCCGTTGGATGGCGGCCTTGTCGACACCTTGACGCGGGGCCTCATTCAGACGGCGCTGGGCTTCGTGCGGGGTTATGTCGATCTGACCTACGACGCGGTGACCGTCGATGCGCGAAGCGGCTCGGTCACGCTGTCGGGCGTGTCGGTCTTTCCCGAACTGCCCTGGGACGAGAGCCGCGCCTGCGTGATCACCACCGAGCGGCTGACGCTTGCCGATGCCGGCGATCTGACCAGGCTCGACGGTGTGATGACCCTGAGCGGCGTCACCGTGCCCATGGCGTGCCTCGAACCCGAGCAGGGCGCCATGATCGCGAGCTTCGGCTTTCCGGTTATCACTGCCGACAGCATCGGCATCACGGCCGCCTATGACGCGCCCTCGGCAGGTCTGTCACTACTGGTCGAGGCCAGCATATCCGAGGCCATCGCGGTCACGGTATCGGCCGACTTCGACTATTTCGCACCACGTGATTTCGCCGAGAGGATGGAGAACCCCGAGGGTTCAGTGGAGGACATCATACCCTCGGCGGTGCTGGGCTCGGCCGAGCTCGTGATCGAGAACCGCGGCCTGTTCGAGGCCCTGGCGCCCATGCTCGAAGCACGGCTCGGCGACTTGCAGGCGATCCCCGCGCTGGCGCAGGCGGGTCTGTTGCAGGCGCTGAGCGAGGGCGGGCGCCGGGACCCGGATTTCGCCGAGCGCGCCTTCGCCGACGAGGTCGCCGAGGGCCTCACGGCCTTCATCGAGGAGCGCCGTCTCATCGTCGTCTCGGCCGATCCCGAGCCCGGCGTGCGGCTGAGCGAGGAGATCTTCGAGACGCCGGGTGCGATCATCGGCGCCCTGGAGCCGAGGGTCAGCACCCGACCCCTCGCCCGGGCGCGCATCGTGGATCCGGCGCTTCTCAGCGCGGCGCTGGAGGCACCCGAGGGGCTGTCGGCGGCCGACAGACGCCTCGTCGGCATCGCCATGATCACCGGCATCGGCGCCCCTCGCGCGCCCGAGGTCGGCATCGGCCTTTTGGAACCGCTGGCGCTAGAGGGCGATGGCCCGGCTGCAGCCGCGATGGCCGAAGCGCTGGCCGAGGCGGGCCGGCTGGAAGATGCCTATGCGGCGGCGCTGAGCGCGCTCGCCGCCGACGATACCGGCGTCGCTGCCCTCGCCGACCGGCTGGAGGGCGCCCTGCCCCTGGCCGAGGTCGTCGCGATACAGGAGCGCACGGGCCCGGCCGATGCCCTCGACGCAGCGCGCGGCGCGCTTGCCGCCGGCGATCTCTCGGCGCTGCGTCGACGGGCCGAGGCGCATGCCACCGGCGTCGGGGCAGCGCGCAGCGTCACCGCGGCACTGACGCTGGCGACGGCGGCTGCGGCCGGCGGCGACCGGGCCGCCGCAGGCCTGATGCGTCGGCTCGAGAACCGCTATCGCGCGCGGGCGGAAGACGCCGAGGCCTATGAGGCCCTGCGCGCCGCCGCCAGCGACGCGGCCCTCCAGCTCTGGCTGGCCGACGGCTTGGCCGAGCGGCTGCGGTGACCCGCCTGGATCGACGGGCGCCGACCTCCGCCCGGGCCAGTGCCCAAGCCCATATGCGAACCCCGTCCGAAAAGGGGAAGCCGCGATCGGTTTGGGCCACCGCCTCTTGGCAGCCCTAGCTCGCGCCGCGATCAGATCGTACAGAGCGCGGGAGCGATGGCGGCGTCGTGCCGCCGCATCCTGATCCGCAAGCCCGTCCGGCGGCCGCCTCCGGCCCGACGCCAGCCAGCACGGCAGATTTCACCGAAAGGGAGCCTCCAGATGAAAGCCTCACGTGCCGTCCAGCGCATCCTGGCCAATTACGAGGGCGATACGCCCGGCGTGAAGGGCAATCTCTGCCGCATGCTGATGACCGGCAAGCTGGGTGGCACCGGCAAGATGATCATCCTGCCGGTCGATCAGGGGTTCGAGCATGGCCCGGCGCGCAGCTTCGGCCCAAACGCGCCCGCCTATGATCCGCACTACCACTACCAGCTCGCCATCGACGCGGGCCTCAACGCCTATGCAGCGCCGCTCGGCATGCTGGAGGCCGGCGCCGACACCTTCGCGGGGCAGATCCCCACGATCCTGAAGGTGAATTCGGCCAACTCGCTGATCCCCTCGGACGCGCCGAAGGACCAGTCGGTGACAGCCTCGGTCGAGGATGCGCTGCGCCTCGGCTGTGCGGCCATCGGTTTCACGATCTATCCCGGCTCCTCGGCCGGTCTCGACATGTTCGAGGAGATCGCGGAGATGCGCGCCGAGGCGGCCTCGCTGGGCGTCGCGACCGTGATCTGGTCCTATCCGCGCGGCGAAGCGCTGAGCAAAGAGGGCGAGACGGCGGCCGATGTCTCGGCCTATGCGACGCAGATCGCGGCGCTGTTGGGCGCGCATGTCATCAAAGTGAAGCTCTCCAGCGACCACCTTGAACAGAAAGAGGCCGCAAAGGCCTATGCCGACAACAAGATCGACATCTCAACCCAGGCCGCCCGGGTCACCGACTGCGTGAAGGCGGCGTTCAACGGCCGGCGGCTGATCGTGTTCTCGGGCGGGGCGAAATCCTCCTCGGACAGCGTCTACGACAATGCCCGCGCGATCCGCGACGGTGGCGGCAACGGCTCGATCATCGGGCGCAACACCTTCCAGCGCCCGCGCGACGAAGCGCTCGATATGCTCGGCAAGCTGGTCGACATCTATCGCGGCAAGGCCTGATCCGCCGCGCCACTGCCGATCCCGATCGCGCCGGCCGCCCCCGAAGCGGCCGGCGCTGTCGTCTCGGGACGGTGTCACCCCTTGGCGGCGGCGCCACGCTGGCGCCGCCGGTCGGCCATCGCCCGCTTGTGGCGCGACCAGTCGCCGGCCATCAGCGAGCCGTAGGGCTCCACCCGGTCCACCACCTCGGCAAGACCGAAGCGCCGGATCTGCGCGACCACCGCATCGGCCCGCTTGTAGGCCGAGGGCAGCTCGCCGAGATCGGGCTCGCCGGTCCAGAACCGGGCGTCGATGCCGGCCGTCTCGCGGCGCAGCACCTCCTCTGCCGGCAGGCCCGCGATCCGGCGCGCATGGGCGGTGCGCGAGATGTTGCGCCCCGCCCCATGCGGACAGAAGCCGAGCGCCCGCGCATTGTCCGAGCCGCGCGCGATCAGCACCGGCTCGGCCATGTTGAGCGGGATCAGCACCTGACCGGTCGCGTCCTCGGCATAGTCCCGCCAGGCCGGGGTTGCCCCCTTGCCATGCAGGAACACGTCGCCCCTGCGGAAGACGAAGTTGTGCTCGTTCCAAAACCGCTCTTGCGGCGCGGCGAGGCCGAGGGCGTCGATCGTCGCGTCGTGGATGGCGAAATGGTTGGCCTTGGTCCAGGCGCGCACCGCCTGCAGCGCGTCCCAATAGGCCGCACCCTCGGCGCTGTCCGCAGGGATCCAGGCATTGGCCTTGGCGACCTCGGGCGCGTGCTTCGCACGATACGCCTCGGCCACCGCCATGCCCGCCTTGTAGAGCATGGCGCCGGGCTTGCGCGACCCGTGATGCGTGACGATCGCCACATCGCCGGTCGAGGCCAGCCTGCCGACGAAGAAGAAGTGGTTGCCGTCGCCCTGCGTCGCGAAATGGGCCACTGCCGCCTCGCCGATCCGCATCAGGAACGGGTTGGTCCGGAACGCCGCCATCACCGCCGCGGGCGGCTGCATGCGACGCCCCTCCGCCCGACCGCCGCCGCCGAAATGGGTCACGGACTGGCCTGCATCCAGCACACGGCGCGGGTCGAGATCGCCCAGCACCGAGATCGCGACCGAGCAGCAGATATCGGCCGAGTGCATGCCGGGATGGATCGCTCCTTTGGCAGCCACGACGCCGCCGACCGGGATGGTGCCGAGCGCACCGGTCGGGCAGGCATCGGGCATCACCGCGCCGGCGGTGACGGTCGGCGTGCGCATCAGATGCTTCATGGTCTCGAGCACGGCATCGACGTTCTGCCGCTCGTCGGGCGTGTCGGCTTCGATCACCGCCTGGAACGGCGCGCCGTCCTGCAGCGGGATGGTCACGATCGGCGCGGGCGCCAGATCCGCCACGACCGCGCGCAGCGCTGCGTCGTCTGCACCGCCGGCAAGCGCCGCGTTTGCCGCCTTGATCGCGGCGGGAAACCACGGTCCGGGCTCGAAGCCCCAGTCGATCAGATGCCGCCCGGTGATGGGTGCGCGGATCTCGACGGCCGCCGGCCGCTTGCTCGTCATCGTCTCGCTCCTTCGCAATCGTGACGGCCGAATGGGATCGAGGGGGCCGCCCGCCCTCGCCCGCGCGATGCCAATGATGTCGGGAACGTCTGGCTGTCAGATCGCCAATTGACCCAGGCACGCGCGCGGACCGCCGGTCGGATTGCGATCCGACGGGTACGCCGTAAAGGGGTATGCGTGCCGTATAGTCATGGCGGGTGGTATGGGCATTCGACAGGGCGCTGTCCACCGGTCTCGGCAGCCGCCGTGGCCGCTGTGTCGTTGCGGGACGGTCTTTGCACTCGGCGGTGCGGGCAGTCGCGCGATGCCGCCGCGGTCGCCGATCTCAGTCCGTGGCCCCAGGCGCTGACTCCCGTCGCTCGCCCCAGGCGCTGGCCCCGGTCCGGCGGCTCAGTGAAGCGGCGCAGTCGGGCGGCTCAGTCGGGCGACTCAGTCGGGCGACCCGGTGGCTGCTTCAGTCGGTCGCCTCAATCGCGGCGACGCGCTCCATCCCGGCCTCCAGATGATCGGCCAGCATCGGCGAGCCGAGCAGATAGTCCTCGGTCGGTGTGGTCTTGGCGCGCATCGCCTCGGCGACCAGCGCGGGCAAGTCCTCAAGCTCGCCGTCGCCGCGGCCGATCCAGAAGATCGCGACCAACTCGGCCTGCTGGCGGTCGGTGAGATCGGCGATCCAGCTTCGCAGCTCGTCCTCGACGGTGTCGTCGGGCCGGGCCTCCAGCACCGACAGCGCGTCCGAGCCGTCGGTCTCGCCCTCCTCCTCCAGCGTGTCGACATCCTTCACGTCGAATTCGCGGGCGCGCTGCACGATCCATTGCAGCGTATCGGTTGGCAGGCTCAGCATGGCCATCTCCTCCCCAAGGACCATCATCAACCCTGGGCGGCGGACATCCCCAACGCCTTGATGTTGCGCAATCGGCGGACTGCCGTTGAACCGCCGCATTTCAGCCGCTTATGTCCGAAAGCGGGATTGGACGGAGTGGAATGATGTATCGCCGATGCTTCCTCGCCCTCCTGGCCGCGGGCGCTTTGACCGGCTGCGCCGATCTACAGAACCTCGCTCAGCCGGAGACGCCGGCGATCCCGGTCCGGCAGGCGCAGGCGGGTCTAACGGCGCTTGGCTACCGGGTCGGGCCGGTCGATGGCGTGCTGGGCCCGATGACCGCCGCCGCCATCACCCGTTTCCGCAATCGCGAGGGGTTGGGCGCGCCGCGCGGCAGCCTCCCCAAGGACGGTATCGACGGGGCATTCTCGGACAGGCTTGCCGAGCGGCTGGCCTTCGACGGGCTGCGTTGGCGTCAGCGGGCGCGGACCGTGCGTGCCCGCCAGACCGCGACGCCCGAACCACCCCCCGACGGTGAGCGTGACGAGGCACTAGAAGACCTGCTGAACCGCTGGGAAGCCGCCCCGCCTGCCGAATAGGCGACCGGGATCCCAGTCCTGGCGTCGCGCGGCGCGGTCCGGTCGAGAGGCCCTGCCCCTTGCGCCGGTCGGCGCCCTGTCGCAACACCGAGGTCCCGTCAGCCGACTGCCCGTCGGCTGCGCATCCTGCGGATCGGAGAGCGGCATGGCGACAGCGCGCGAGATCATCGATCGGCTGGGTCTCGCGCCGCATCCCGAGGGCGGCTGGTTTCGCGAGACCTGGCGGAGCGCCGCGGCCGAGGGTACGCGCAGCCCCGGCACGGCGATCTACTTCCTGCTCGACGCGGGCGAGTTCAGCCATTGGCACCGCGTCGATGCCGACGAGACCTGGCATCACTATGCCGGCGCGCCGCTGTCGCTCAGCCTCTCGCCCGACGGCCATGACGCCGAGGCGCGGATCCTGGGCCCCGAGATCCTGGCCGGACAGGCGCCGCAAATCACCGTCCCGGCCGGGTGGTGGCAGGCCGCGACATCGCTCGGCGCCTGGACGCTGGTCGGCTGTACAGTAGCGCCGGGCTTCACCTTCGACGGCTTCGAACTGGCGCCCGAGGACTGGCGCCCCACGCCCCGCGCGCCCGAAGGCGCATCGGGCCGCTGACGCGCCCTAAGACCCGCCCGACGACACGCCCGAGGGCACGCCCTAGGACAAGATCGACGACACGACCGACGGACCGCGACAATGGCCGAGACGACCCCGCCCGACCCAAGCCCGCCCCAAGCGATGCCGCCGCGCCTCTACCTCGTCACGCCGGCGCTGAGCGGTGCCGAGACCGCCCGGTTTTCCGACACGGTCGAGGCGGCCCTCGCCACCGGACTGGTCGCCTGTCTGCGCCTTGCCATGGTGCCGGACGCCGACGACGCGGCCTGGACGGCGGCGGCCAATCGCCTGCTGCCCCTCTGCCATGCGGCCGACGTGCCGCTGGTCGCGACCGACCGGCCAATGCTGGTGGCCCCGCTCGGCCTGGACGGCGTGCATCTCTCGGCCTCCAGCGCCTCGATCGGGCGCCTCCGCAAGGAACTCGGCAAAGACGTCATCATCGGCGCCGACGGCGGGGCCGAGCGGCATAGGGCGATGGTGCTGGCCGAGGCGGGCGCGGATTACGTCACCATCGGCCCGGTGGCGGCCGCCGGCGACGAGTTGTACCAGTGGTGGTCCGAGATGATCGAGACCCCCGTCGTGGCCGAAGGCGGCATCGACGTCGACGCCGCGCTGCGGCTGGGGCCGATGATCGACTTCGCCACGCCCGATCCCGACCTGATCTGGCCGTCGCCCGCCACTGCCCTGCCCGCCTTTGCCGAGGCGCTTGGAAGCGTCGCGTGACCGCAGGCCTCCGGCAGTCCCTCGCCGTCACTGCAGCGCTGACTGCTCTCGCGCTGATCGCCTTCGCCGCCAACTCGGTGCTGACCCGGCTGGCCCTGGCGCCGGGACTGATCGAGGCTGATCGTTTCGCGGCCCTGCGCGTGCTGTCGGGGGCCATCACGCTTTGGCTCATCGTGGCGCTGAGGTCGCGGGCGCCGGGGGTCGCGCGCGCCCGCCCGGGCCTTGCCCCTGCGCTGGCGCTCGCGCTCTATCTCTGCGGCTTCACGCTGGCCTATGCCTCGCTGGAGACCGGGACGGGCGCACTGATCCTGTTCGGCTCGGTCCAGGCGACGATGATCGGCTGGGGGCTCTTGAGCGGCGAACGCCTGCCGCTGCTCGGCTGGTCGGGGCTGGCGATCGCCATCACGGGCCTCGCCGTCCAGCTCCTGCCGGGTGCCGGCGCCGCGGATCCTGTGGGCGCCGTGCTGATGGTCGCGGCCGGCATCGGCTGGGGTTGGTACTCGCTGATCGGGCGCGGCGTGTCCGACGCGCTCGGCGCGACCGCCTGGAACTTCACCCTGGCGGCCCCCCTTGTCCTGGCGATGGAGCCGCTGATGGCCGATCGCGCGTTCGAGCCCGAGGGCGCGCTGTTCGCCATAGCCTCGGGCGCGCTGGCATCGGGGCTCGGCTATGCCCTCTGGTTCCGTGCCCTGCCGCATCTGACGGCCCTGCGTGCTGCCGCCGTCCAGCTTGCGGTGCCCGCCATCGCTGCGGTCGGCGGCGTCATCCTGCTGAGCGAGCCCGTCACGCTGCGTCTGGCGATCGCTGCGACCGCGACGCTGGGCGGTGTCGGCATGGTCCTGGCCGCGCGTGCGGCGCGGTCTGAAAGCCGATGAGCGCGCGCTCAGACGTTCAGCAGCAGATGCTCGCGCTCCCACGGGCTGATCACCTGCATGAACTCGTCGTATTCATGCAGCTTCACGGCCGAGTAGAGAGTGCAGAACCCCTCCCCCAACAGGATGCGGAGCGGCTGGCAGACCCGCAGCTCCTCGACCGCCTCAAGCAGGCCATAGGGTAGCCCTCGGGCGCGCTCGTAGCTGTCGGTGCGCACCTCCTCGCGCGGCTCGATCCCCTCGACCATGCCCAGGTATCCGGCCGCCAGCGTTGCGGCGATGGCCAGATAGGGGTTGGCATCGGCGCCGACGACCCGGTTCTCGACGCGCCGCGCCTCGGGGTCGCTGATCGGCACGCGCAGGCCCGTGGTGCGGTTGTCGCGACCCCAGTCCAGGTTGATCGGCGCGGTCATGTTGGGGACGAGCCGGCGATAGCTGTTGACATAGGGCGCCAGTAGCGAGGTCGCCGGGCGCAGATAGGTCTGCTGCCCCCCGATGAAGTGGCGGAACAGATCCGACGGCGCCCCCTCGGCCGTCGAGAATAGGGACTGCCCGGACGCCGCCTCCACCACGCTCTGGTGAATATGCATGGCGCTGCCGGGCTGACCCTCATGCGGCTTGGCCATGAAGGTCGCATAGAGACCGCAGCGCAGCGCCGCCTCGCGGATCAGCCGCTTGAACAGGAACACCTGATCGGCCAGCGCCATAGGGTCGCCGTGGCGCATATTGATCTCGAGCTGGGCGGCCCCGGCTTCCTGGATGATCGTGTCTATCTCCAGGCCCTGCGCCTCGGCATAGTCGTAGATGTGCTCGATCACCGTGTCGTATTCATCGACCGCCGAGATCGAGTAGGCCTGCGCCTTCTGCGGCGCGCGACCCGAGCGCCCGATCGGCGCCTCGAGCGGATAGTCGGCATCGGTGTTGGGGCGCGTCAGATAGAACTCGATCTCGGGTGCGATGATCGGCGTCCAGCCGCGCCCTGCATAGGCGTCCATCACCCGGTGCAATACCGAGCGCGGCGCGAATTCGACCAGAGCCCCGTCGCGGTCGCAGAGATCGTGGATCACCTGCACCGACCGGTCATTGGCCCAGGGCACGGCGCGCACCGTGGCAAGATCGGGCCGCAGCCAGAGATCGGCGTCGGTCTCATAGGCCGTGAAATTCTCGATATCGGGATAACCGCCGGTGATCGTGAGGAAGAACAGCGAGGTCGGCAGGTAGATCGGCGCAAACTTCATGAATTTCGAGACCGGCATGACCTTGCCGCGCGCGATGCCGGCGAAGTCCGGCGTCACGCACTCGGCCTCCTCCACGACATGGTCACGCAGCCATCCCGGCAGCGACGTGGCGGTGCGGCTGTCCTCGGGCGGCGAGACGCCGAGGCTGATGCGCGGGGTGACGGGACCGCGCGCGCCCGGGGCTGCGGTGTGGTCTGACATAGCCGCTCTCGCGATAACGCCGGCAGACGCGCCGACGGCGCAGTATCAGGCGGCGCGCGGCTTGCTTGCAACTGCGCCGGGGATGCTGGCGTTTGGTGAGTGGGCTCCGTGGTAACTGGGCGTCGTCCTCCCTGAAGGTCAGGAAGCTGTGCGTCGGCGCTAGAGCGCCGCATGCCCTGTCGCCACCGCATCCCCCGCAGCCTGCGCCAGCGCCTTGCGGTCGCCGGTCTCGCCGGGCCGCAGGGGCGTGTGGAACGCCACCACGACCTCGCCGCCGCGGGAGCGGGCGAAGACATCGAAGATATGGCCGTAGAACGGCATATCGCCCCACCAGGCATAGAAGTTCTCGGGCAGGTCCGAACCGGGCGCCGGGCGATAGCGCAGGCTGACCGGTTGCACCGACAGCGCAGCGCCCGCCCCGTCCGGCTCGTAGAAGGCCGAGAACAGCGAGGACTTGAACGGCAGCACCCGCATGCCGTCCGTCGACGTGCCTTCCGGAAAGAAGATCAGCAGCTGGTCGGCCGCGATGCGCGAGCGCAGCATCTTCTCCTGCGCCTTCGCCTGGCTGCGGCGGCGCTCGATGAAGATGGTGCCGGCGACGCGCGTCACGAAGCCGACGCCCGGCCAGTCGGCGACCTCGGCCTTGGACACGAAGTACATCAGGCCGCAGCCGCGCAGCGCGAGGATGTCGAGCCACGAGCAGTGGTTGGCGACCAGCGCCCCGCGGATCAGCGGCACGCCCTCGATCCGGTGGTGCAGCCCCGCCAGCCAGAGACCGCCATAGGACCACATGCGCGCGACCCAGAAGTGGTAGCGCACCCCGTGCCCCAGATAGTGGCGCAGGTATCGACCCGACACGAACAGGGCCAGCGCCATCGCCGTCAGCGTGGCGAAGGCCGCGAGGCGCGTATAGCCGCGGAGGCGCTGCGTGCGTGTCAGCGGCGGCAATGCCGGCGGTTCGGCGCCGCGCCAGGTGCCTGTCGTCGCCCTGGGCGCGGGCGTGGTCGAGGCGTCTGCCGCCATCCCCTCGGCCGGTGCCGGCCCTTCCGACGCGGCGCCGAGCGTCACGGGGCGTCTCCGGCCGCGGCGCGCTCGCCGCGGGTGTGGCGTTGATAGAACTTGCGATAGCGCTGCACCATCCGCTCGGTATCCATGATCAGGCAGACATCGACGGTATTGAACTCGCGATCGACGAAGGCGCCCTCGCCCACGAAACCGCCGAGGCGGATATAGGCCTTGATCAGCGCCGGGATCTGGCGGAGCGCCTCGGCCTTGTCGACCTCCCCCGGCTGCAGCAGGTCCATCGCGGCAAAAGCACGGTCAAGCGCGCGCACCCGCAGGTCCGCCGGCGCCAGATGGTTGTGGTGCAGGTAGCTGAGCGCCTGGGCCAGATTGGCCGTATCGGTGCCGTGGAAGCTGGCCACGCCGAACAGGATCGCGATCTTGTACTCGTCGACATAGCGTCCGAGCCCGGTCCAGAGCAGATGCATGCCCGAGCCGCCACGATAGGCAGCGTCGACGCAGGACCGGCCGAGTTCCAGCGTCTCGCCGTCGAAATCGTAGAGACGCGACAGGTCGTATTCGCCATCGCCATAAAAGCCGATGCCGCGCCGGGCGCTGGCCCCGCGCATCAGACGATAGACGCCGACCACGCCCAGCAGCGCATCGCGATCCGCGCACTCGTTGTCGATCAGCAGCAGGTGGTCGAAATACGGGTCGAAGCGGTCGCGCTCGATGCGCTGGGCCCCGTCCTCGGGCGAGACGCTGGCTCCCATCTCCTCGACGAACACGCGATAGCGCAGCCGCTGGGCGGCTCGCACTTCATCCTCGGTATTCGCCAGGCGAACAGTGAACCGACCGGCGTCTACCTGCATTCGGGGGTGGCCTCTTCCGCGCTCGTCACCGCCCAGGCAGCCGATGGCGCCGCGTCGAACGGGACGGTCGCCGCGCCTGGCTGACGCGCGCTGGACACTATGGCCAAGCGCGGGGTGGCGCAACCGGACGATCGGCCGGTCCTGGTGGGCCTGCCAGCGGCGTCTTGGCAGTGCTCAGCGCTGCGGGATTGCCTTGCTCCCCTGACCGTTCCTTAAGACATTCCGCTACAGGTGATCGGGGGAAACGAACTCCAGCGGAGGCGCGTCGCCAACGAAGACGACCTTGCCAGTTTCAAGAAAGTTCACCGTAATCCGATCGCCGATGATCGATTGGACTTGGCCGAGACCCCAGTCGGGTTGATCGCGGTGGCGGACGAGCGCGCCGACTTCCAGGAAGGGATGCAACATGACCCCCGATCTAGCGTTGGGCAGGGTGGATGGCCAACCGGACCGACAGCAGTCGGAGATGGCGCTGCTGAGCGGCCTCGTCGCGGCGCGGCTCTGCCATGATCTCGCGGGGCCGCTGGGCGCGATCGCCAACGGCGTCGATCTTATCGGCGAACTCGGCGATCAGGTGACGGCCGACGATCTGTCGCTGGTGACGCAAAGCACCGGGCGCTGTGCTGCGCTGATGAAAGGGTTGCGCCTGGCCTTCGGCGACGCGGCGCCGGACGGCCATCCGCGCGCGCGGAGCGAGATCCTGGAGACGCTACAACCGCTCATCGCTGGGCGGCGGGTGCATCTGAGCTGCATCGGCCTCGATGGGCCGCCGCTGCCACCGCCCGCGGCGCGGCTGAGCGCGCTGATGATTTTCTCGGCGCGGTTGCTCTTGGGGCTCGAAGGCGCCATCGAGGTCGTGTTTTCGCCCGAGACCGCATTGCCGATCCGCGTCGTCGCGCGCGGCCCGCGCGCGGGCGTGACGGTGGAGCGGGCCGCGTGGATCGCCGGCAATTTCGACGTGCAGCCGAGTTCCCGCGAGATCGAGCTGGCGCTTTTGGGAGCCGTCGCGGCCCATGCCGGCGGCCGCGTCAGTGCCGAGGATGACGACGGTACCGTGTCGCTGATCGCATGCCCGGCGCGCGGCTGAGCCCGTTCAGGTCCGCGTGCTGAGGCCCGTGGCATAGCGCTCGAGCCGCGCGCGATAGCCGGCGGCGGTCGCGGCGAGGTCGGCGCGCCCCGCATCATCCAGCATGCGCACCACCTTGCCGGGCTGGCCCATCACGACGGCGCCGTCGGGGATCTGCTTGCCCTCGGTGACCAGAGCACCGGCGCCGATCAAGGCGCCCGCGCCGATCACCGCGCCATTCAGCACCGTCGCACCCATGCCGATCAACGCCCCATCGCCGACGCTGCAGCCATGCAGGATGGCGCCATGCCCGACGGTGACGTCGCGGCCGAGGGTCAGCGGGTAGCCGGGATCGACATGGAAGATACAGCCGTCCTGGACGTTGGAGCCATCGCCGATGGTGATGGGCTCGTTATCGGCGCGGATCACGGCGTTGAACCAGACGCTGACCCTGTCGCCGAGGCGGACATTCCCGATCAACTGCGCACCGGGCGCGACATAGTAGCGACCTGCGGGCGGTAGCGCCGGCTCAAGCCCATCAAGTGCGTGGATCGCCATCGTCGTCCTCCCCATGGTCGTTGCAGGGGTGACTACGCGGTGGCGCCGCTTTCGGAAAGCCGCGATGCGTCGCCTTAATCCGTGCTGCTCAGGCCTGCGGCGCGCCGTCATGCAGTGCGGCGAACTCGGCATTCAGCCCGGCGACATGGCTCTGCACATGGGGCTGGCGCGGAAAGCGCTGACGCTCGGCGGCGATGATCGTCTCAATCTGGGAGAAGCAGCGGTCAAGATCGTCGTTTATCAAGACATACTGGTACTCGGCCCAGTGGCTTATCTCGTCGCGCGCCTTGGCCATCCGGCGGCGGATGACCTCGTCGCTGTCCTGCGCCCGTGTGCGCAGACGGCGTTCCAGCTCCGCGATCGAGGGCGGCAGGATGAAGATCGTCACGAGCGCGCCGCGCAGCGGCGACCCGTGCAACTGCTGCGCGCCCTGCCAGTCCACGTCGAACAGCACGTCCCGCCCGCCGTCGAGCGCCATTTCGACGGGCTTGCGCGGCGTGCCGTAGCGATTGTCGTGAACGGTCGCGTGTTCGAGCATGGCGCCTTCGGCGACCATCTCCTCGAACCGCGTGTCATTCACGAAAAAGTAATGCTTTCCATTGACTTCGCCCTCACGCGGTGGGCGTGTCGTGGCCGAGACCGAGAGTTCGAAGGCGCTGTCGGTGGCTAGCAATCGCCGGGACAGTGTCGACTTCCCGGCACCCGAGGGCGACGAGAGCACGATCATCAAGCCATTGCGCGTCGTCACTGGCATCGGCTCCACTGTCTTCAGCATCCTGGTCCCTTCGCGTCCGTCGGACCGTCAACGCGCGCGACACTGTCGCTGCGGGCGGTC